>JAKQCH010000033.1 GCA_029573825.1 Spirochaetota bacterium
GCCCTTCCCTTTTCCGGAATAAACTGCTCCGTGATAGTCGCGGGAATCGGCACCGGCTTCCGGGAGGCGACATCTATGAGAACAAGGCGCGCTGTTCCCGAGGCGATAACGGCATCCTGTTCGTCGTACACACAGTATTCCCTGAAGGCAAAAGCTTCGCTGCTCTGTGAGCGCCATGTTTCCACGGAAATATTTTCATAACACGCCGGATAGCGGTCAACACGGACATGGAACCTCGAATACACCCACGTCATGTTCTGATCAGAAAAATCGGACATTGATGTTCCGAGAAGGCGGGAATGGTTGTTTGCAGCCGCCTGAAGGTAATTGCAGAGGGCCCGCATGGTGGCGGTCCCTCTGATGCCGGCTTCATAAAACTTCACGTCGAATTTTTCGCGGTATACCCTGTGCTGTACCGTATTCATTGTTTATTTCCTGACGGATTTCTTCCCGGCAGCCGCTGTTTTCGGCTTGAAACCATTTCCGGACATTGAGATATCTCTCCCCCGGGCAAGTCCGCGTTCATAATCAGCGTTGAGGGCCTTCATGGATCTGGTGAGCCGCCCGGTGTCCATTGAATCAGGGGCCACATGAATCACCTCCACATCCTTCGGGGGATGCTCCAGGAACTGGACCGCCCTGTTGTACTGCACCGGACGATAACGGATGGCCTCCTGCAGGGCGGGATACTTCTTCAAAAAAAGCGGAGAAAGGCGTGTTTCCATGTCATTGTGTTTTCTGTAGGAAGCCTGACGGGTCCGTATCACCATGATCTTCCGTGCCCCGCGCTTGTATGCTTCGATAACGGGAATGGGATCACCCACGCCCCCGTCAACGACATGGCGCCCCTCGACCTCAATCATGTTCCGGTACAGCACCGGCAGGGCGCTTGAGGCCTTCAGGTAGTCGTTGAGATTGTCCGTATCGGGCGAAAGGTACAGAGGCAGCCCGGAATCGGCAGAGGTCACGGTAACAAGAAACTGCTTCTTCTTTTTCGCAACATTCGAAACAGCCGCAGTGGTGTCAAGGGGATTCACACTTTCAAGAATGTCCCACAGCCAGTCAAGGTCCATCCAGTGTCCCCCGAAGAGGAACTTTTTCATATTGATAAATTCCCGCCGCACCATGAGTTCAGTGTATATCCGGTAATTTCTTTTATGCTGGCCGGCCAGGTGGGAAGCGAGATTGCATGCCCCCGCTGACACGCCGAAATACATATCAAAGGGATCATACTTCTCTTCCATAAATGCGTCAAGCACTCCCGCGGCATATATTCCCCTCATGCCGCCGCCTTCGACGATCAATGCTGTTTTCATGGTCTCTTTCATGGTTTCATCTTTGGCAGTTACAGCCTGCAGTTTTTAATTTCACTTTCAATTATCGCCGTCGCTCCCAGGGCCTCAAGCCTGTCCATAACATCCACCACTTCATTTTTCTTTACCATCACCTTTACCGCAAGCCAGTTCTCCAGGTCGAGTTTTGAAACCGTGGGAGAATCGAAACCCGGCGTGACCTTTTCCGCTTCCTTCAGAAGGTCGCATTTTATGTTGTATTCAAGCATGCTGTAGTTGTTCGCAACTAAAATTCCCTCTATCCTTCTGCGGATCTGCATCACCCGTGGATCATCCGCAACAGCCCTGTTGGCGATGAGCACCGTCTCGTAGGAGCCGATATCCCTGAACACCTTGAGATTGTTGTCCCGGAGACTGTCACCGGTTTCAACGATATCGACAATGGCATCCGCAAGGTTCAGGTCCACCATAATCTCCACGGAGCCCTTCATTTCCACGCACTTGATATCGACCCCCTGCGCTTTAAAAAACCGGGTCGTCATGACGGGAAAGGATGTCGCGATTTTTCTCCCGTGAAAATACCCGACTGAATCTTCCGTGAGAGAGTCGCGCACCGCGACACATAGCCTGCACTTACCGAAACCGAGTTTCAGGATTTCCGCGACATCGGAACCGCGCTCAAGTATGAGGTCTCCCCCGGTAATGCCGAGGTCCGCAACGCCGGAATCCACAAGGACCGGTATATCATCAGCCCTGACGAAAATAAACACGATGTCAGCCGTGGTGCAGGTGGCATAGAGGTTCCTCCCCTGCACCCGGAATTTATATCCCGCTTTCTGCAGCAGCTCCACCGTGGGGTCCTTCAGGCGCCCCTTGGTGGGTATTACGAATTTAATTTTGTCCGTAGTGAGCAAATTCATTATTTCTTTCTCCCCGCCTTTTCTGCAAGACCGCTCGTTCCGAATCGGCGTTCCAGTTCTCCGGCAATATCTTTGATTGTAATATCACGGTACCCCGCGAGCACAAAGGTGTGAAACAGCAGATCGCATATTTCATAGACGAGATGGTCCTTATCTTCTTCACGGGCCGCTTCGCATACCTCGGCGGCCTCTTCAGTTATCTTGCTGTTGATTTTATCGACGCCCCTGTGCATCAGCTTTGCCACGTACGACTCATCGGGAGAAGCGCTTTTTCTCTGTTCAATCACCTGGAAAAGCTGTGAAAAAATATCCTCCGCCGCCATATCTTCCTCTGTGTACTTAATATCATTTTACGCATTGCATTCCACACCACTGCATGCCGTATATCTTCTTCAGGTAACCGCTGTTACGGGACATTATTGTCCGCTGATCACAAGGATTTCTCCAATTCCCGGAATTTTATAACGGGAAGGATCGAGATTACCCCCCTGAATTTTCCTTTTAAGTTCGATTGCGGGATACCCCACCGGTTCATCACCCAGTGCGAATGTTCCCCACTGTGTCGGCACAAAATACTTCGCCCCCAGTTCACTGAACGCCCTGAGGGCCTCGTCGACATCCATGTGAGGGTAATGCATAAACCATCGCGGATGATACGCCGTTGTGGGAAGAAGCGCGTAGTCAATCTTTTTAAATATCCTTCCAAACTCCCGGTATCCCACGAAGTAACCGCTGTCGCCCCCACAATATATATTGACCCCGGGGGATTCAAGCATAAAACTCGCCCACAGCGTTGAATTGGTGCCCTGGGTTATACGCCGGGACCAGTGCTGCGCGGGAAGGGCCGTCAGTGTCGTCCCCTTCGCGGTGACTGTTTTCTGCCACCAGTCAAGTTCAACCACGTCCTTTATCCCGAGGCTTCGGATGTAGTCCTTCAGGCCGGAAGGCACATACGCTTTTGTTCCCGCGGGAAGACCCCTGATGCTATCCTCATCAAGGTGATCATAGTGGTTATGTGAAATCAGCAGATGAATGGTCCCGCCGAGTTTTTCAATGTCCCCGGGTGTCATGCCCGGAGGCACCTTCCGTTTCGGCAGCAGGGCCCGGTCGGAAAATATCGGGTCCGTGAGCCAGTACTCTCCGTTCACCCGGATCAGAAACGAATTGTGCCCTATCCACAGTATAAAGTCAGCGTCGCCTGACTGCTGAATTCTCCGCAGCGGATCAGGGTGTATCGCGGGGCGATAGTTTTTTTCATACTCCGAGTATTCGCGCCCGGAGGTCATCTTCCATCCAAGGACGCTTATCAGACCCTTTTCCTCCATGGGCATCCAGGGGTTGAAATATCGGCCGTCTTTTTTATGGGGCGCATAGAGTGCCGCAACAGAGGTTTTTTCAACCTGTTCCCGCCAGTGCTGCTCCGAGAATTTTCTTCCCGGGGATGAACAGCATAAGGCGAATACCGCCACAATCATGCCGCACACAGGGACAGTGGAAATAAGAAGATACGTTTTTTTCATATCACATACTATATCTCTCCCCGTGGAAACGTCAAGATAATCTGCGGCGAAAGGATTATCATCATTATTCAGGAGCCGCTTTTTCGACGGATACAATACATATCATACAGCTCGAAGGGAAGATACAGCAGCACAATCCCCAGCATCACCATCCCCCAGAGAAACGGAAGATACTCCGGCCATGGGCCGAAGGATGAAATGACAGTGCCCCTTCCGGGATTGCCGCAGAGGTACAGATAATTCGATCCGAGGAGATGATTAACCGCCGCGACAATGCCGGCGTAGAGATGGGTCACAACAATGACACGCGCCACAGAACTCCGATATGGCCGCTGCCTTTCGATCAGCATCATGTACAGCGCCGCCATGATCAGAAGACCGTGAGATATGAAAAACTTGAAAAACAGAAGGTGCGGGAAGTTGCAGCCGCTGAGTGTGGGCGTAATCAGTGCATTCAGCGCACCCCCGAGAGACCAGAAATAACTCAGCTCAAAGAGATACCGGTTCCCCGTAATGAGCATGGCGGCAGTAACATAGACCCCGATTCTGCAGAGGTGAAGAGGCAGACCGTTCTGCAAAGACCATTCACCGGCGGCAGCCTTCCATGAATACTCCGCAATCTCTAATGCGATGAGAAAACATGCCATGAACAGCCGGAAATTTCTCCGGCACGATATACTGCGGCACCGTGTCCCGGAGAAAAGAAACACCGCACCGGCAGCGAAGAGAACACCCAGCGCCACTAAGTGTATCCCTGAAAAAGTCCTGAATGGCCCGAATGGAGAGCCATGCCCGCACAGCAATTCCATTATTTGCCGGTATATTCATCGAAACGCCATGTTCCCTTCAGTACAGTGCCGTCTTTTCGAGAAAATACACCTCGTCCGTGCATACAGTCATCCATCCATCCGCCGACATATTTGTTGCCGTCAGTCCAGAAATAGGTGCCGGTGCCGCTCTTTTTGCCGTTTTTATATCCGCCGACATATTTATCACCGGCAAACTGTGATTTCGGCCCGAAGGTATAGGTCCCCGTACCGTGCATTTTATCTGCGTACCATCCTCCGGTGTAGGTATCCCCGGACCATTGCGAGCGGGGTCCGAAGGTATAGGTTCCAATGCCGTGCATCATGTCATCCTTCCAGGTGCCGTTGTAGGTGTCACCGGAAATGGACCAGTACGCGGTGCCGGAACCGTTGGGTTTGCCGTTTTTAAACTGACCGGTATACTTATTCCCGTTCGGCTGAATCATGGTGCCCGTGCCGTCGGTACAGTTCCCTTCGACACATCCGCTTGTGGTGACACTGTATTTGTTCTGCTGCATCTGCGTTACCGCGGAGCCCGGAGTCCCCTCATCACTGCTGTCTCCCTTGCATGCGGGTGATGCTAAAATTGCAAGCCCCAGGGCCATCAGGATTATGTTTTTCATTGCTGCCTCCATGAATTAATAATAGCTGTTGCCATACCGGAAATCGAATTCACCGGGCTTTCACTCCCCGGAAACATCAGTGTCATGAAAATACCGGTACACCTTTTCCGCTGCGGATTTTCCAATTCCCGGAACCGCCGCAATATCGTTTATTTCCGCGTCAATAATATTGTCAACAGATTTAAAATGCTCCAATAGAATACGCTTCCGCCGTGCGCCGATTCCCGGAATGCCGTCAAGGCGGGATGCTACCGCCCCCTTCTCCCGAAGCTTGCGATGATAGGTGATCGCAAAGCGGTGCGCCTCATCACGGATGTTCTGCAGTATTTTCCTTCCCGGGGAGCGTTCACCCAGCCGAACCGGCTCCCCCTTCGGATCAGTGAATATCTCCTCGAATCGTTTCGCCAGGGACACAATGCGCACCTCCGCCCCGATGGAATCAGCGGCCTCACGGGCACGGGCAAGCTGGGTTGTGCCGCCGTCAATCACCATGAGGTCCGGCATGGCAAGCCCTTCGTTCATGAGATACTGCAGCCTCCTTCCCACCACCTCGTGGATCATCGCGGGGTCATTGGGGGAATCAAGGGAACGTATCCTGAAACGCCGGTACTGCGATTTATCCGGAACACCGTCGGTAAAATGCACCATTGACGCAACGGCGTACTTCCCCTGAATATTTGATATGTCAAAACACTCAATGTCCACGATATCGGCATCAGCCATCAGAACATCCTGCAGTTCACGCAGTCCCGCCCGCTTGTCCTCATGTTCATGCTTCGATTCCCGCTCTGCCACAATGACATCCATGTTTTTCTGCAGAAGCCGCATAATCCCCTTCTCCTCCGGAGACTTCGCAACAGCGAGGGAAACGTTCCGGCACGACACATCGGTCAGATACCGCTCCACGACGGGACGGTCTGCGGGAACCAGAGCGGTCACAATCTTCTGCGGAACATCGTTGTGCCCGTAGTATTCGATCAGGA
The DNA here is from genome assembly GCA_029573825.1 of Spirochaetota bacterium. Lineage (GTDB taxonomy): Bacteria > Spirochaetota > UBA4802 > UBA4802 > JAGODF01 > JAKQCH01. The sequence goes on from JAKQCH010000033.1 coordinate 6,145, forward strand.
AGGTGCGAAGAATCTCCTCCGGGGCGGAATATTCGATGTTGCCGTAGACCGTAATCTTCCTTCCGAGAAGGATACCTTTCCGGAATTCCATGAGCACAATGACCGCCTCTCCCCGCTGCATGGATATTCCCGCGAAGTCCTGATCCAGTCCCACCGGGGCATACACCTTCTGGGTCTCGGATATCTTCTGAATATCGAAAATGATGTCCCTGATCTGTGCAGCCCCTTCATAGTCATATTTTCCCGCCCGGTCATCCATGAGCTTTTTCAGTCCTGCGATGACCGGATCGATATCGCCCCCCAGAAAGGAGAGAACATTGTCGATTATTTCCCGATACTCTTCCTTCGAAACCGTCCCCTGACATGTGCCGAGACAGCGCTTTATCTGGAAGTTCAGGCATGGGCGTTCCCCTTCCCTGAGGGGGATGGGCTTCCGGCATGTCTTCAGCTTGAAGGTCCGGTTGATGAGGGCCACCATCCTTCGCGCTGCGCTGGCGTCGGTATAGGGGCCGAAAAAGCGGTCTCCGTTACCGGAGAGCTTTCGGGTAATGATGATCCGGGGATAGTCTTCGCTGAGGGTCACCGCGATGTAGGGATAGCGCTTGTCGTCCTTGAGGCGTATGTTGTATTTCGGCTTGTGCTTCCGCACCAGGGAGCTCTCAAGGATGAGTGCCTCCACCTCGGAGTCGGTGACGATATATTCGATGTCGGCGATATTGCTGACGAGGACCCTGGTTTTCGTATCGAGGCCCGTCTTCGCGAAATATGAAGAGACCCTTTTTCTCAGGGAAGAGGCCTTACCGATGTAGATGATCTCCCCTGCTGAATCCTTCATGAGATACACACCGGGCAGAAGCGGTATGTCAGGGAGAAGTTTCCGTATATCAGTTCCGGTCACTGTCATATTTCGCCTGAAGCCGCTGCACCTTGTCGATATAGGATTGTGTCAGTTCATGTTCCGGATTTAACTCACGGGCCCTGGTAAACATCGCGAGAGACAATGCATATTCCCGCTGCTTTGCGTATGCAACACCGAGATTGAAGATGCCGCCGAAACTTTCGGGGTTGAAGATCAACAGCGACCTGAAGAGAGCAACCGCCTCATCAAGGCGCTCCTCCTTCATATACGCGACGCCGGTTTTAAATATATCATTCATGGAGAATTTTTCCATTTCATCGAACTGTTTTCCCTTCTCCCGAAGGCCCTTCATCTCCTCGATGAGGCTGTTGAATGAAAGGGCGAGCTCTGCAAGCTCCCTGTCGGCGTCGGCATTCATGTTGACGTCGAACTCTCCTTCAGAGGCCTTCTTCATTGACCGGCTGAGGTTGCCGATAAGAAGAGAAAAATTCTGCATAAAATGAAGCACCACAAAGAGCACAATGATCACCGCGGCGATGTCGATACAGATGAGATACCACTTCAGTCGTCTCATGGAGTCGGAATATTCGCCGAGGGCAGTCATCGTTCTTGATGCCGATATCATGAACTGCAGCACATAGTTACTCCCTCCTGCGGTGAAGGGCTGATACACGTTCTGCCAGAACACACCTCCCGCGGAATAAATCTCGGGATCAACGACAGTGCGAAACATCCCCCTTTTCAGGTAATTGATCTCCCTGTTTTCACGGACCACCGTGTTGACCGCGGGGCCCGGCTGTATCCCGGGATGGAGCTGCAGCGATCCCCGGACGCGGAAAAAATTTTCGTCCGCAGTCTGGGAAAACACGTTCACATTGAGAAAACCGTTTCCCGGTGATATCACCTCCCTGAGTGCGTCGGGAATGCGTTCTCCCTTCCGCACCTGTCTTGCGGCAAGGAGCGTTGCGATGTTCTGCCCCCTTTCCCGCTGGAGCCGTTCATTATTGTTGAGCACAACTCCCCGTAAAAGGACATAGTTCTCGGTAAGGATATAATTAAAAAAGAATGTAAGAAATAAAATGATCGCAGTGAACACAAGTGAAATCACCAGCACGAAACGACGTGAAATTCCGTTCTTAAACACTTTCACACCATTAACTCCTTGGAAGCGAAAAGATAAATGTACTTCCTTTACCGGGAGAGCTTTTCACATCAATGGTCCCCCCGTGAATCTCCACAAACCGTTTACATATCACAAGGCCCAGGCCGTGGCCCCCTTCCCCCCTGGTGCCGACATTCTGAAGATAGCTGTATTTATCAAACAGTGTCTCCACTGCTTCCGGGGGAACGCCCACACCGGTATCCTCAACGGAAACAAGGACATAATTTCCCGCCTCCGAGACCCTTACCCTGATAATACCGTCTTCGGTAAATTTAATCGCGTTGTTTATCAGGTTGTTCGCGACCTGCATCACTTTCATCCGGTCAATGTTTATCACCGGGTTGGACATCTCGTTCAGAAATTCGATCCTGTTGTCCTTATCGACCGCAAGAAGGAGAAAATTATTTATACTGGTATTCAGGAGTTCAACGATATCGGTGTCCTCCTTGTTCAGCTGAATAACGCCCGTCTCAATTTTTGAAATATCAAGGAGCTCGTTGACCAAGGTATACATGTTTTCAGAAATTTCAGCGATAATGTTCAGATACTTTTTCTGGGTCTCGTCAAGGCCTCCTTTCTTCATGAGAAAATTAACATAGCCGCCGATGGTGGAAAGCGGTGAACGGAGGTCATGGGACACCACCGAAAGAAATTCATTTTTCAGATCATTCAGCTTCCGCAGCTCCTCCATGTTGCTGATATTCTGTCGCTGCAGAAATATCCTCTCCGATGCGCGTTTCATGACGAGCTTCAGGGTGGGTGCATCAATCGGTTTTTCAATAAAATCATAGGCGCCGGACTTTATCGCCTGTATCGCCCCCTCAACAGAGGCGTATCCCGTCAGCACAAGAGGCAGCGTTTCAATACCGTTCCCCTGAATGAATTCCATTATCTCAAAGCCGCTCCGGTCAGGCATATTGAGGTCCGTCAGAATAATATCATAGGTATTCCCCCGGAGCCGCTCAATAGCCTGATTTCCGCTTGAAACCATATCCACATCATACCCTTCCTTTGAAAGAATGCGTGAAAGCCTGGTAATTATCTTCTCCTCATCATCAACGAGAAGAATGCTGATATGCATATCATCCATAGATTACCGTTATACCGCCACAGGGAGT
>JAKQCH010000036.1 GCA_029573825.1 Spirochaetota bacterium
TCCATTACCTCTGCAAATATTCGATCCATAAGCTCTTGTGATATTTTCATATATGCCTCCTTTATCAATGAGACATAATATGATATCATCCTAAAAATTAATACTCTTTTATCACTTAACCCCCAAAATTAATTTGCTACCGGCGCACTGCTCGGGAGTCCCTGTTGGGGGACTTCCAAAAATACTTTCACAGGAGAACATAAACTGTGTCAGTACCCTGCTGAACGGCGGTTTCAGCCTGCCTTCCTTGGCGCGTTTTGCGGCTTCATCCAGCATGGCGTCAATGAATTTTCCCCGGCACTGGTTCATAATCCTTGCCGCCGTGAGGGCCGCATTGTCATCAGCATGTGACAGAAAGCCCTGGGCCCATGGGCAAATGAGATTCTTTTCCTGCTCTGTCATTTCATACATGTTATTCGGTGCCTCCAGGGCCGCCAGGACTATTTTACCATCACTGTTGCCGGCAAGCTCCTTCACCTTGTCAAATGCCTTTGCACGGCCGAACCTCATAAGCTGGCGATACCCCTCAAGGCGAGTATACTCCTGGGGATGTGACTTCAGCATGGCATACAGACTGGTCTCCAGTCCCTTCATCATCGCCAGGTGCGTAACTACCTCTGCCGCATAAAAGGAAACATATTCCTTCGTCTCCCCTACCGCTTTAATCAAGGCTTCCACGACAGCGGTGTCGATCTTGTCGCGGTTTTTATCAAGTTCGCCAATGTTATCACGATAATGGCGGTACAGAAACTTGCACGCAACTGCCTTGATCTTATCGTCCTTATTTTGAAGCGCCACGGTAAACGTACCCAGCAGCGGTACGACCTTTTTCTCCGCAATAATTTTTTCTATTTTCGCGACTTCATCGTTTTTACATTCAGTTACGAATGCATACCTTGTATCAACCTTGCAGTTCTGCGCCGCCGACTCGATAAGCCCCATAAGCTCTGAATCCGTCTGAATCTTTTTGCAGAAAAGACTACCGGACGCAACACACGCAATAATAATGAACAGCGTTACCTTTTTCATACACCCCCCATTAATAAAATGATATCATATACTAAACAAATAATACAGGAATATATCAATCATTTTTTGACGTTTTTTAAAATAATGAAACCGGTCGAATGGGGACTGGAAGACTGCGGGACGTCTTCACGGTGTAAAAAGAAACCTACGGAGCAACGCTTTCTTTGGCAAAAGGTCATCAGCCACACTGTCAAACTCATACCGGTGAAAGTTCATTGTTTTAAGGTATTCATCAATCCTTACCTTCACATCCTCCCGGTACGCTTTTCCCACTGCTTTCCGCTCAGTGTATTCTACAACGGCACCGAAGGTAATGAACAGCAACAATCCTGAAAATATTGTCAACACCCACACTGTGGTAACAGAGGAAAGCAGCATCGAATAGAGAAAAAAGGAAACAACGGCAAGAACACCGAGGAACAGAAACGCAACGCCGGTAATCCATGAGTTGCCTGATTCAACCTGCAGCGTCTCCTCCATGGCTGACACGACATCGGATATTTTCTCACGGTCACCTTCAGCCAGTAATTTTTCCGGCTTTATAGGGGTATTGCAGTACCTGCATACCGCGCTTGTCGAAAAGACTTCCGCTCCGCAGTTGGAGCAGCGTATTCCATTGTTCATTTCATATCACCCGCTGCGGATAACAGGAAATCATGCCTGCTCAAGTGAAATCCTCAATACATCACCCTCTTCATGTACCGCAAGGGGCTTCACCGGTCCTTTCGCGACACTGGTAATTTCCTGTCCGATATAATTATAGGTGGATTTACTGACGCTGCAGCACTGAATTGTTGAGGCCCCTGGA
>JAKQCH010000052.1 GCA_029573825.1 Spirochaetota bacterium
CTTTCCTATTATTAGGAATCCTTACTGTGGAAACAACTGATCCATTTGAATTATACTCTTTTGTATTTTCTAAATGTAACGTAAATCGTGAACTTTGAGATATTATTCTCCCAGCTTGATTATTCGGTATTATTTTAACAGGATACTTATAAAAATCTGATTCTGCTTTCTCATATAAAACTTCCTTTATTAAAGTATCGATTTTTTCAGCATCTCTATGTTGATATAAAATATCTTCATGTTCATATCCCGGCATGTCTTTTCTCGAGAGAAAGGTGAAAAATGCCCCATCACTTGTTTTACAATTCTTGTCTGACACAGCAAAAAAAAGCGCCGTTAATGGATTTGTTGTCCAATCCAACAAGCGTGTTGGTAATCCATAATGCTGTGCTATAAAATACTGTTCCGAAATAGACATTGAATTATCTATAAGGTGGTTGGCTCTTACAATGAACTGATTAAAAGCAGTTTTTTCATAGCCAACAACTTTATCCTTTGATTTTTCGGCTGCTTCTTTAAATTTTGCCCTGCAAACTTGAGGAAATAGGGACCATTTATAATCAGCTTGCCCGCGGAACCAAAGATTATGTTGGTATTTGTACCAAGAGGGACCCTGATGTGTATCATCTACACCACGATCTCGTTTTTCATTCCCTTCATATTCGCTAGCAATTGTATTTATTATTTCTAAGCAATCACTAACATTCTGTATTATATAATCCATACTCTGTTCCAAGCATTTTCATTATAGAAAATAATGTATATGGATCGATCTACATCGCCCACATCTGTATTCCAACACCTACCCCCACCCGTCCAAAAGGTCAAGAATATTACACTATAACCTGACCACATCAAATAAAAAACGATTAACTTATCCGGTGTTACCGCACTATGAATTGTTTCCTTGACAAAATTTCTCCGCTACTACCCTACTATTGAAGGAAGTATTTCCATTACCCGCCTTTATCGCCTCAGGACAGGGGGATTTCGACCATGCGCGTGTTGATGATGATATTATTCTGCGCCATTCTCACCGGTGCCAGCGCAACGCCGGGAAGCTCCGCGGCAATCAGCGCTCCGGATGCACGGACCGCCCTTTCGGGAATATGGAAAATCCACGCCGGGGACTCCCCGGCTTTCGCCGGCCTGGAATTTGATGACTCCCGGTGGGACGACACCGGAATCCCCGGCAGCTTCATGCGGTATGTTCTGCAGCAGTACGGTTCGGTGAAAGGGATTGTGTGGCTCAGAAAAACAATTACCGTCGACCCCGCCCACCGGGGACAGGGAATCGGGCTTTCCCTGGGAAAAATCGCCCAGGCTGATGAGACATTTTTCAACGGCGTGAAGATCGGGGCGACGGGTTCATTCCCGCCGGATGATTTCAGCGCATGGAACACGCCCCGGCATTACTTTGTGCCGTCACACCTGATACGGTACGGCGGCGAAAACACCATCGCAGTGCGGGTATCCTGTTACCTCTACGGCGAAATGACCGGCGCCATTCAGGCATCACCGCTGCCGCTCTGGAACAGAGACAGGGAGCGGGACCGTTTTTTAAGCTCCACCCTGCCCTTCTGTGTTATCGCCATGGGCCTTATTCTGTTCGGTATTTTCTGCTTCTTCCTCGTGCTCCGCCCCGGGGAGCAGGAATATCTGTATTTCTGCCTGCAGATTCTGTTCGGCTCTTTAATAGTGTTAGACCTCTGCACCATCTGGAATATTCACATCGGAACCCTGGCCCGTTTCAGGATTGTGGGAATCTCATGGGTTGTGCTGAATGTGGTGCATCTGCTGTTTCTCCACAGGTTTTACGGTTTCACCCGCCCGCGCATTGAGAAGGCCCTGTGGTCATACTGCGCCGTTATGTGCGCCTTCGCGGCAGTCATACCGGAATCGGCCCTCCGCCAGGGGGGGCTGCTGCTCATCCCCCTCACCACGATGCTCGGCATCTACCACTTCTCATGTCACATCACGGCGATACACCGGAAGAGGCCCTTCGCGCGGATATTCGGCGCCTTCGGGGCCATTACCATAGCCGGGGCGATCCATGACGGAATAGTATACTTTTCACGGTTCACCATGCACCCCTTTGCTCTATTCGGCTGCCGTTTCGAGGGGATGATATTTCATCTCGGCGCCGTGGCCCTCTTCGCGGGGACCTCCCTGGTGCTGGTGTACCGGTTCATTCTCCTCGCAGAAGAGGTAGAGGTGAAGAACCTCGGCATGGAGCACTATATTATCGATACCGCACTTCTCAGGGGCGGCGCCGCGTCACAGCAGAATGCGGGCGCCCCGCTCCTTTCTCCCGGGGGAGAGGATAAAATCAACAGGGTGATATCCTACATACACGAGAACTACCGTTCGGACATTTCCCGGGAGGGCCTCGCATCCTCCGTGGACATACATCCCGACAACCTCAGCAAGCTCTTTTCCGCGCACAAAAACATGCGGATAAGCGACTACATCAACGAGCTGCGGATCCGTGACTCCGCCCGACTCCTCGCCGATGGCGATGAACGTGTTATCGATATCGCCTTTTCCGTCGGGTTTGAAAGCGTCCGCACCTTCAACCGGGCATTCCTGAAATACATGGACGCCACGCCGGAACAGTACCGGAAAGAACACCGGAACCAGGCCGAACTACACCAGTAATTTTTTTCTTATCCGGTTCGGACAATTTCAGGTATCACCAGAACCTGACTTGACAGAAACCCCCTTTTATGTATATTATCTGATCATTAACTCTGAAGGAGAATTGCGATGAAAAAATATTTTATTATTGGTTTGTTTCTTATGTGCGGGATGATCCTCGGCACATCCGCGTTTGCCGGGACCCTTTCCGTTGGAGGTCAGGGATGGTATGTGAACTAGGATTCGGGGCTTGCGAAGATGAATGCACAGGTTATAGAAGCCCAGTTGAAGAAAGAACTTGATGTTGCTGCCGCAGATGGTACATTTACAGATTTCGGAAGCTACCAAGGACTTGATGTGGGTGACCCGGAAAGCAGCGGTTTTCTTGTGGGACCACGCATTTCATACCAGACAGAAGACAGGCAATGGGAGTTCCGCTTATCGTCAATGCTCTTTGGAGCTTATTCCACCAGTGTCGATTCTTCTGTTTCAGTAACCGCTAATTTTTACGGAATTCAAATACCGGGCTCATTACCTGTTAGTACCGACTTTGAAATTGAGTACCGTGATATTGATCTCCGTGTAATAAGAATGTTTACAAAGAATTTCGGTGTTTTTGGTGGAGCCATCTACCAGTCTTATACTTCAGAACTGGAATCAAACTATTCCATTACATTCAATAGTTCTCAATCAATGTCATCAAATATCAAGTTCAATCTTGATGCCTGGATGGCGATGCTTTACGCCGGGATTTCGTATCAACGCCCTCTTGGGAAAATGTTCAGCTTCACCGGCAACATCGGCGCGGGAACACCAGTGGCGGGAGGACTTGAACAGGAATTAAGTATTAATTACAACATTAATGGCACCACAAACAAAAACGATATTTCCAGTGATGGCGGTGAAGTAAAGATGGCCTTCATGGGTTTCGTCGAAATCGCTATGGGCATGAAAATTGCGGATCGCGTAAACCTGGAACTTGGATACCAGTACCGCCGCCTCACCGT
>JAKQCH010000066.1 GCA_029573825.1 Spirochaetota bacterium
CTCAAGGGATATAATAACTTCACCATTGACGACATCGCGAACCATGCCGGGCTTTCCAAGGGCGGTGTTCTGCATTACTTCAAATCGAAAGAGGAAATTCTGATTTATCTTCTTGAGCAGATTTCCATGATAATCGAGAAGAACATAAAACGGCGCGCGGAGAAATATCGCACCCCTGAAAGAAAGATGAAGGCCCTCATTATTTCCTATGCCGCGACAGCGAAACGTAATCCAGCGTTTTATACGGTTATGGTGGATTTCTGGGCCCAGGTCCCCGTTAACCCCCGGATCAAGTCCATCAATACCATGATTCACGACCGCATGGTTAATGAAATAAAAAAGATAATTGATCTCGGAAGGGAGCAGGGGGAGTTCAGGGACATCGAATCGGTAAACGCTGCATTTGCGATCCATTCAATGATTCTTAACTCTGCGGTCCAGTGGACACTGAATGATTCGGTGTATAATATTGATCATGTCGCACGCAGCATTATGAAGATCGTGATGGAGTATGTGAAAAAATAATATTTTGCGCTACTGAAAGAGGCCCCTCTCTTTCCGGAGAGGGGCCTCTTCTGAAATTATATGCAGATTCGCGAATAGTATTCTTTCTCCCGCTGCAGTCTTTTCCCTGCGCTGTTGGATTTCCCGGTGCCGCTTATATCCATCCCGCCTGTTTCGCTTCAAAGGTAAGTTCGTCTCTGAACTGCGGGTGCGCGATGGAAATCAGCTTTTTCACCCTGTCGCTGATGCAGTCGAAATTGATGTTTACTACTCCGTATTCAGTACAGATGTATTCCTGCTCGTTGCGTGATGTCGTCACGATGCTTCCCGCCGGCAGGGTGGGCATTATTTTTGAACGGAGGTTGCCTTCCTTGTCGGTATAGGTTGAGGCGATTGCGAGTATCCGCTTGCCTCCTTTCGAGAACTTCGCCCCCTGGTTGAAATTCACCTGTCCGCCGGTGCCGCTGTACTGTGTTGTGCCGATTGATTCCGATGCAGCCTGTCCCGTGAGGTCAAGCATGAGAGAGGTGTTAATGGAAATCATGTTGTCGTTTTGTGCGATGTTTGTCGGCTGGTTCACCCAGTGTACTTCCTTGAACTCGAAGAGCTCGTTGTGGCCGAGGTCTTCATAGAACTGTTTTGTGCCCACTGCGAACGCCGTAACAATTTTCCCCGGATAGAAGTTTTTCCGTGCCCCGGTAATGACGCCTGCCTTGACAAGCTCGGTGACTGAAGGTGTCACCACTTCGCTGTGCATGCCGAGGTCCTTTTTTCCGTACAGCATGTGCCCGATTGCGTTGCCGAGGCCGCCGAATCCCAGCTGTATGGTGGAGCCGTCTGGTATCATATCGACAATATATTGGGCCATTCTGTTTTCAACATCGGTAATGGGTATTTCCGGGAGTTCAAAAATCGGTGCATCATTTTCGATTATATAGTCGATTTCAGATATGTGAACTTTGAAATCATCACCGCAGCACCATGGCAGGTGATTGTTGATTTCACAGATGACAGTATCCGCGGGCTCCAGACATTCTTTTTTCGGAAGAAAGGACCCGAAACATGATTTGTTGACATACCCTTCACTGTCAGGAGGGGTGGCGGAAAACGCTATAATGTTTGGTGCAGCTTTCTTCGCGACCTCCCCCAGGTCGGAAAAGCTGTGCGGTTTGTAGGAGCCGACGCCCCAGCTCATGCAAATACGCTCCAGGGGGCCCACAAACATGGTTTCGATTTTGAAGGTACCCTTTGCCTCCGGCTTCATGTACTCATACAGCGCCATTGCGAATCCCTGATAAATGGTTATATTTTCAAGCTCACCCGCCCGTGCCCCCAGGGCGGTTGAAAACGCAACCGGAATATTGACGCCTCCCCCCGTGAAGATTCTGTCATTTGATCTGACCAGCGCCGCGGCATCTTCGGCGTTAATCATTTTTGCCCGGTAATCATCCATGAATGATCCGGGCTTTTTGGTTCTGTCTTTTCTCTGCGCAGCAGTATTCATTACATCCCTCCATATAACAAAGCGTATTAAAAATAAAATAGATGATGATACAATTACTTGTTACTTTAATTTTTTTGATAACAATAATGTGATACGGGGGGATAAGTCAACAAAAATATTTGAGGTGTTGTATGTCTCGTCGCAACGCAGCAGAGGGAAAGCAGACACCTGCGGGAAGGAACCCCGGAATCTCTGCCGTTGTCCCGATTGTGTCTGTGTTTCTGAAGTGATTTCTCAGGAAATAATTTTATCGGTTTCGCGTGCGATAACCATCCGCTGAATTTCCGATGTGCCTTCGTAAATAGTGGTGACCCGTGCGTCCCGGTAGATTCGTTCTATTTTATAATCCTTCACGTAGCCGTATCCACCGAATATCTGCAGCGCGCGGTACGCGCACCTGTTCAGCGCTTCGCTTGCGAAGAGCTTCGCGATGGACGCTTCACGGGTAAAGGCGCGGCCGCTTTCTTTTGAC
>JAKQCH010000068.1 GCA_029573825.1 Spirochaetota bacterium
CATATAAAATGGATTGTCCAAGGAGCAGGAGTTCATCGTTCCGGTCATAGTCCTCCCCGTGGAGCATGGCCCGTCCCTCAAGGTTCGATGTAATAATAACGGAAATCCGGTCGGCAGCAGCTCCTGTACAAAGCAGCAGGATAAACAGAATAGTTGTCAGCATATAAAAAAAATGTATTTCAGGGCGCTTTCGTTTCATTATTGGAACTCTTCAGCGCTTCTTCAGTCAATTTTTTCTGCTGCTGCAGCTGTTCATTCAGGGACTGTATGGAATTTTCGGAATTACTTTTTTCCCTGAGGAGGACCTCCAGGCGATCCTGCGCTTCTTTTACCTTCATCGCCAGCTCTCTGTTTTTCTCAGCAAGGTCCGCGACTTCTCCTTCCTTCGCGGCAATGGCTTTTTTTAGCACCTCAATTTCATTAGAGAGCACGTATTCGCGGTCCGCAAGCTGCTTTTTTAAATCTTCCCGTTCCTTCCCACGGTCCTGTTCACTTTTCCGGAGTGCCTCATTCAGTCCTGCAATATCGGCGCTGAGCCGCGCCTCGATGGTGTTTTTCAGTTCGGTCAGTTCCCTGATCTTTTCTGAGCTTTCTTTTTTAAGAATGGCGCCTTCCGCCACCGCGCCGGCATATCGGTTTTTCCAGAGAGCGATATCCCGCGCATGCTTTTCCTTTATTGAACGGTTTTCCGATTCAAGTGATTCCACACGGGCAACATTCTGACTGAGGCTTCTTTTGTAGTCGATGTTTTCCTCGCGGATTACACTGTTCTCACGTTTCAGCATTTTCAGGCTTCCCGACATCAGAGCATTTTCCGACTTGAGCTGCCTGTTCTGTTCAACACATTCATGGTTACTCATTGTTGAGCATGCCGGACAGCAGAAAGCACATAGAACAAAAAGGACCAGCGTTACAACAGGGGAATTTTTCATATTCGTTATACATCCCATACTATGCAGTGAATAACTCCACGATATACAAACGGGAGGATACATCGCAGCATATAATAGTAAAAAACCTTTCTTTTTGTCTATCAAAAATAATTGACACCGCCGGATTTTCCTCATAGTATATACATTAGACGGCAGCGTTGCCGGTTCACCTCATCATTTGAGCAGCATGAAATTTTTACGGGGAGATTTCCGTCATGATCTGTTCGTAACAGGGATAGCGGTTTAGTTTATGAGCAGGAAAGTTTTCAGAACAGTATTTTTGCTGATATGTGCGGTCCATCTCAGCTGCATGGCAGGGGAGCAGGCGCTGCGTGACATTCCCTCTGACCGCATCCACGAGGTACGTATTATCAGAATACTTGATCCCCGGCTCCCCCGGTTGTCCGACAGTGAATTCAATGACATGCTGCGGCACCTGCAGGCCTACATCAAAGAGTATCTCGGATATGATGCGCGCTTCACCCGGGTCCCCGACATTGATCTTCTGCGGTTCAGGCAGGACATGGCATTCATTGAAAACCTCGACGACATGAAGGTGCTGAAACAGGGCCTCCTTGATATAACCACAGATACTGACCGCCGCAGGCTCAGGGACTATATCCGCACCCTTGTTCACAGGACGGATAAAAAAATACTGGCATCCTACGTGCCGGATTACGCAGCGCACAAAGACCCCAGAAGACTTGCGGAACACCTGTACACGCGGTATGTGGCGAAACTTCAGGCCATTCAGGGAATCCGTACCGCTGACGGCACTGCCCTTCATTCATCGGCATACAAAGATACCCTGACCTATCCTTTCTGGGAAATGGCCCTGCGTCATCTGCAGAAAGCGGATTTCGTCTTCACCAACACCATTATGGCGGATGCGGAAACCGACATCCCGATCTATGTGGTGCTCCGCTACGGAATCACCACGGGAATGGTTACTGGAAATAATCACACCAGCTACAAAGGGGCGGGAATAATGTTTACCTTCCCGTTTCTTTCACAGGACAAATTTTTCGTGAAAGAGCGGAAAGAACAAATCCCCGGCGCAGAGAAGGCCAGGGTAATTGCCCTGTATTCCACCCATGAGTTCGGCCATCTCTTAAATCACTTCAAAGACTACTACGACCACAGGAACTGTATTATGGTCCCCGCCAATGACCTGAACTACTACAGGTGGTACCGGGAGAGAAGAGAGTGCCGCTGCACCCTTACACATGAAAAGCTGCAGAGCTTTTAACGGCCCTCATATATGCTACAGCCTTTCGGCTATAAGGTTTCCAATTTCCGCGGTACCGATCTGTTTTTTCCCGGGAGACATAATATCAATCGTGCGGTATCCCTCCGCGAGGACTGATTCAATCGA
>JAKQCH010000075.1 GCA_029573825.1 Spirochaetota bacterium
CCTTGGCCGAATTAATCAGGCTGCGGGGTTCAGGCTTCTCGCTCACGCGGGGGAGGGCGGTGTCGTATCGGTGTCAAAGATTGTTCCTGTGGCGGGAGGAGTTCTGAGCGGACTCTTCGACGCTGTGGGATGTTATATCACAGGGAAGGCCGCGAAGAGAATTTTTGGCGGAGGAAAAGTTCCGGACAATGAGGAGTATACTGTCGTACTCTACGAAGAACATCTTTCCCGTATCATTACCTCCGCGTCAAAATATGTCCGGAGCATTACTCTCCCCGAAGACAACCGGATCGTGGTGAGGTTTTCAGGAATTCTGCATGGTCTCTCCCTCCGGTTTCTCTCATTTGCTGATGATGTGCTGCAGTTTGAGATAGAGGGATGGCCGGTAACCCGGTGGATTGCGGGGAAAGTCCTGGACCATGCGGCAAAAAGATTGCCGGGACAGACCGGGAGCTGCGTTTCCCGAAAACGAAATGTGATCAGCATACAGATAAATAATCTGGTTCGGGAATATACCGGTAACCTGAAGGGGATTACGCTGAGTGCTCTTGATATTCGCAAAGGAAAAATCAGTCTGACCCTCCGGTAACTTTTTATGAAAATATCAATAACTCTGTTAAAAAAGCAGTATCTGTAAAAGTGTACAAAAAATCACAATAATCATGCATATAAATTTGACATAATCCCAATTGTGTTCTATTATTAATCCTGTCGGCATACATACACCGGGGGGGATTCATGGATGACAGGAGAGAATATGAACGTTACGAAAGGGATATCAGGGTTGAGTATGAATATTTTAGTATTCGGGAAACGGAAGAGGGGAAAAATGCCTCCCGGTCATCCGGAAAGATTGTCAATATCAGCCTCGGAGGTGTTTTTCTGCTTTCTGATACACCCCTTGAGCAGGATATGCCGGTGTCCATGTTTTTTAAACGGAAAGATGAATCGAACGGACGGGACGATGTCGTTCTTATTACCAGTGGAACTGTGCTGAGGTCCGGACATGTGTATGATGACTTTGTGATGATGAAGAAATTTGATCTTTCCGCCAATGACGGCAGCTACTTCGCTGTCGTGAAATTTGAAAAGCCGGTGTTTGATCTGACGTCGGTATTGTAATATGCTTTTCCATACGTAATAAAAGAGGCGCCACATGGCGCCTCACGGATGTCACTATTTGTTTGCTTCATCTTCAAGAAATTTCTTTCTTTCCTCGATTACCTTGTCCGCAATCCTTCCGGAAATCGGGTCGTAGTGGGAAAATTTCATTTCAAATGTCGCTTTACCGCTGGTCATTGCCCGGAGGTCAATGGTGTAGCGGAGCATCTCTGCGAGGGGAACCTGTGCCTTGACAACGGACACAGCGCTGCTGGATTCATCGGTGCTCCCCATTCCCATGACTTTTCCCCGCCTGCTGGTGATATCATTCAGTATATCACCCATAAAATCCTTGTCCACGTAGATGTCGACATCCATTACCGGTTCAAGAAGAATGGGTCCTGCGGCTTCGAGAGATTTTTTGAGGCAGTTCCTCGCGGCAATCTTGAAGGACATTTCTGATGAGTCAACATCATGATATGAGCCGAAATACAGTTCAACACCCACGTCGACGATGGGAAATCTGGCGAGTACACCATCCCCCATTCCTTCCTTGACCCCTTTTTCAACACCGGGGATGTACTGTTTGGGGACAACACCTCCCACGATGCTGTCTTTGAATTCATAACCAGCACCGCGATCAAGGGGCCATACTCTGAAATGTACTTCACCGTACTGGCCGTGACCGCCGCTCTGTTTCTTGTGTTTGTACTGCGCTTCGGCTTTTTTTGTTATCGTTTCCCTGTATGCGACACGGGGAACATCGGTCACAACATCGAGTTTAAATTTTTCACTCAGGGTCTTCAGAATGATATTCAGCTGCATTTCACCCATGCCTGAGAGAACGGTCTGCTTCGTTTCCGCGTTGAATTCGTATGTGATTGTCGGATTTTCATCGGTGATTCGCGCAAACACCTGACCGATCTTGTCCTCATCGCCCTTTTTTGCCGATTCAATGGCATAGGAAAAAACAGGATGGGGAAGGTTGATAACCGGCAGTATGACAGGCTTTTTGGGATCGCACACGGTGTCCCCGGTAGCTGTCTTTTCAAGTTTCACAATGACACCGATGTCTCCTGCTGAGAGTTTCGGAACATCGAACTGCTTGTTGCCAATCATGGTGAACAGCTTGGAGGTGCGCTCTTTTACGCCTTTGCTGGTATTCAGGATTTCAGTGTCAGGGTTGAGTTCGCCGGAAATAATCTTCACATAATTAAAGCGTCCGGCGTACTGATCAATATATGTTTTCCATACAACAGCGGAAAGCGGTTCATCAGACCCGCTCCTGACAACAATTTCTTTTGTGCTGTCGTCCGGATTGAACCCTGTATACTCCTTACCCATTACAGGGCTCGGGGCAAACCGTTTAATCACGTTAAGAAGGTTTTTAATGCCGATAACCTTTGTTGCCGAGCCGCATATTACCGGACTCAGTTTTGCCTGGGCAACGAGTGTCCGTATGCCCGTTGCAACCTCTTCATCAGTCAGTGTTTCCCCTTCAAGAAATTTTTCAATGAGTTCATCATCACTTTCTGCGGCAAGTTCAACAAGGCTTGTGCGGGCGACATCAGTGGTATCCTTCATGTCGGCGGGTACGTCGGTTATAAGAATGTTTTTCCCGTCGCCTTTTGGCGACATCGCTTTCATGTCAATGAGATCAATAACACCGGTGAATGTTTCAGCGCTTCCTACCGGTATGCAGAGCGATGCGAGGTTTGCTCCAAGGTCCTGCTTGACAGTTTCAACAATATCAAAGCTCGCGCGTTCTTTGTCCATCTTGTTTACAAAGAATATCGTGGGAATGTTGTGTGCTTTTATGTACCGCCATGCTTTTTCTGTTTCAATCTGCACACCGTCAACAGAATCGATAACCATAATAGCGGCGTCGGCAGCCTGCAGCGCGGCACGGGCTTCACCGATGAAGTCCGACATTCCCGGCGTGTCAATGATGTTTATCTTAACGTCGTCAATCTCCACGAAACCCATGGCGCTCCGAATGGACATCTGCCTGTTCTTTTCTTCGTCGTCATAGTCCGATGTGAGGGAACCCTGCGCGGGATTTCCGATCTTGTCAATGTTGCCGGTGACAAAAAGGATTGCGTCCAGAAGTGTTGATTTTCCTGTACTGCCGTGTCCGATAATTGCCACGTTGCGGATTTGCTCAGACTTATATTCCTTAAGCATACTCATGACCTCCAGAAGTTTCCGAAATTATAAAAATAATAATACATGTATTAATGAAAAATATGGTTTCCATGCTGAATGAGGGGGAAAAGACCATATCTCATGATTCTGGATCAAGGCTTGTAAAACTAATAACAGGTCAATATTTTGTAAAGTAATTTATTTATGAAATTGCAGATTGCGGCGGGAGCTATACCTTGTATTTTTTTATTTTGTGTTGATATTACCCTGCTCAGAGATGAAAATGGCGGTATAAGCAGAAAGAGGTATGCGTTCATGTCACTGAATGTTCTCTATGAAGATAATCACCTGATTGCCGTGAATAAACCCGCCGGGATTCTGTCCCAGCAGGATTACACGGGACAGCCTTCACTACTGGATATGGTTAAGGAGTATGTAAAAGTGCGGTATAATAAGCCGGGGAATGTTTTCATCGGACTTGTGCACCGGCTTGACCGGCCCGTTTCAGGATCGATTGTATTTGCGAGAACATCGAAAGCCGCGAAGAGGCTCTCGGAACAGTTCCGGGAGAAGGACACGGAAAAGATATACTGTGCCGTGGTGGGAACTGTGGGATGCAATACTCTGCATGACAACGAAGTCGGTGCGTGGATATGTCTTGAGCAAAATGTTGAACGTCGGGGGGACAAATCGGTTGTTGTAAAAAATAAAACGGCGGCATCGCAGCGCTGCATACTGGAGTATACTCCCGCGGCTTTCACAGAGAGAGAGGCGCTGCTTCTTGTGCGCCTCATTACAGGGCGAAAACATCAGATCCGTGCCCAGCTTGCTTCCATGGGCATGCCGGTCCTCGGGGACAGGCATTACGGGGCATCCCCCCTTCAGGTGACAGAGGCAATCTGTCTCCATTCATTTTCTCTGAAGATTATGCATCCTACCACCGGGGATTACCTTGAATTCCGCTCTCCCCTCCCGCGGTACATGTCAGAGCGGTTTAATGGATTTGAAGATATCGACGGGGTACTCGGGGAGTATATCTGATTCTGTTACTGGATTTTATCGACAACCATGTCAATGTCGAATGGTTTCTGTATGGTGACAATGTTCCCATCCTCAGGGAACATGTCCGGCGAAAAATCACCGCCGTGAATTATAATGAACTGCGCGCTATTCTTATGTGAAGAGATGATGGCGGTCATTTCAGCCTCAGACTGCCTGATGCAGCCGTAATCAATAATGACGGTGGTCGAATCGCCAAGGTGTTCTCTGATATCTTCGGGGTGAATTTTACGGGTCGTGAAGCCCCGTTCATGAAGGGTTTCCCGCAGTACCATTTCAATGATGATGTCGTCAAAGCAGAGCAGCACAAGTTTGCCCCCGGCGCCCGCTTCGGTTTTTTCCTGGTCCTTCCTGATTTCCTCGACTGTCTGCAGAAAAACTGCAGAGGGGAACGATATGATTATTTCAATGCCATACTCCGCAGCGAAATCTGACAGCGTAACGATGGCGCCGATATTGCGGAGGTTCTCAAAAGGAGTGCTGAGGCCGATGGTGATGTGGTATTGACCATCGTCTGAATAGGAAAACAGAAGTCTGGTAAACTTGCTGATGTCGGGCATGTTGTCCTTCAGCCCTGAAAAGGATATTTTTATCCTGACATTTGAATGGTCTTCATCAATAGTGACGAGACATTCTGAAGCGGCGTCCATGAATTGTGCAATAGAAATAAAAATACTATACAGGGAATCGCGGAGTATTACCCGTGATGTGTTGATGCTGGAATGGCGGGAGGCCGGGTTTACCCTGAAGGTTCCCGTCTGAAGCAGGGTGCTGATATCGCCGGTGACGCTTTCCACCAGTTCTCTGCAGTCAATCTCTTCGTATGTGGGGTCAATAATTGTTTTGATAAAATCGGCGCGTTCCTGGAAGTACATATACGAGAGGGTGGTGAGGGAGGTGATGACATGTTTGAATCCTTCGGGGATGCTGCTCCCGAACCATTCTTCTGCCCGGGTCGTCAGAAAATCAATATTGTGGTGCAGGGCATTGAGGAACGTGGTGTTCCGCAACTCATATTCATCATGAATCCTTTTCAGGGACTGATTGATGAGATTTTCTATTATTTCCCTTTTCATCCGCGTAAACTTGTTATGGTTCTCCTGGTATTCAATTGCTGAAAAAATATCCTCTGAACGTCTTTACGTTCCGCATTGCTGAACATGTTCTTCAATAATAGTTTCGGCGTCCGCACAGTCTTTGTTAATAACAATAGTCAGTTTTTCATCATACCGCTTTCCTGAAAGCTGTCCGCATGCGGCGGATATATCGCTTCCGAGACTTTTTCTTATGGAAATTGGAATGTTCATTATCATGAGTTCCCTGATGAAGTCGTCAACTTTTTCAGGGGAGGGGATGTCAAGGGAATGTTTCCCTTCGTTCAGTTTAATCAGGTTTAGTTTGATCCTGCTGTAACGGAACATCTTTTTTAAACGCATGGCATCTTCTTTCGAAATGTTGTCGCCGCGCATTACATATTCAAGGGTCACCCGGTTCCTTGAAACGGGAAATTTTCGTTCAAGGAGTTCGGAGATATTACTGATGGGATATTTTTTTTCAACGGGCATTACCTTTTGCCGTTTTTCAGGCAGGGTGTCATTGAGGGACAGGGCAAGGTTGTATGGCCTTTTCTCATCAATAAACCGTTCAATTCCCGGAAGGACGCCGCAGGTGGATATTGTTATTTTGCGGGTCGATATATGAAATCCGAATGAGTAATTCATGATATCTGCGGCCTTGAGGACATTGTCATAATTCATGAAAGGCTCTCCCATCCCCATGAACACGATGTTGTTGTTTTTGAGACCGGAGAGCCTTCTCACATGGCACACCTGGTCAATTATTTCAGCTGTTTCCAGGTTGCGCCGGAATCCGATTTTTGCAGTTTCGCAGAAGCTGCACCCCATGGCGCACCCGATCTGGCTTGAAATACAGATAGTAAGACGCCCGTCCTCAGTGCCGTCATTTTTAAGGAGGACAGATTCAATGAAGTTATCATCGCATGTGCGGAACAGAAATTTTTCAGTACCGTCGCGCGACACCTGCCGTTCCTCAAGGGAGAGGGGGGAGAGTACATACTGCTCAGCAAGGGTGCGCCGGAGGTCCTTCGAGAAATTTGTCATCTCCATGAAGGAGTCGATGTTTCTCTCGTAAAGCCAGTTAAAGAGCTGTTGTGCCCTGTAAGGTTTTTCATTTAGAGAGGCAAAGAGCACCTCTGCCTCGGGGAGTGTCATATTTTTAATAAATAAAGGCTTCATTGATGGTATTACATCCTGTGATGATATAATGGTAATATAATGAAGCATATCACATTTATACAAATGATTTTTATGCAACCAAATTTTTGTTGACAATATTACATAATAATTATTCGTGCTACATTATGTTTATAATAATAATATCAGTGCTATTTTAAAAATACAAACTTCCGGCATGGTGATATCGGGAATTATATGCATCCAGGTCTTGAGTACCTGCCGGGAAGGAGGAAGCAGTGAGAAAGACGGTATATTTTATTGCGTGCAGTGTTATGTGCTCTGTGATACTGATTTCCGGAATATCATTTGCAGAGGATACTGCTGCAGATAGTGACCAGGGGGCGCAGGGGGTTTTCAGGTTCAGGGAGATCGTAGTAAAAGATAAGAAGGATCAGCCGGGAACAGTTTCGGTTCTCGGAGAAAAGGAGGTGAAGCAGTCCACCAAAACAGATATTATCGGAGTAATAAGCGAAAATGTATCCAGTTTCCATACAGGTCAGAACCGAATGATGGGGTATGGTATTGCAAACTCAAATTCTGCAAAAATGAGTATACGGGGCATGGGTGTTTCAAGCTGGGGGCCAACTACAGGATTCCCTATTTACGTTGACGGATTCAGCACGGAAGCGCACATTTTCTCCCACCCGATGCCGGATGTTCTGGGAATGAAAAATATTGAGCGTATCGAAGTGTATCATGGACCTCAGCCGGTACTCTTCGGATCAGGAGCAATGGCCGGAGCGGTCAATGTTATCACGAAACGTCAGGAAGTTGACGGATATAAGACTATTGTATCAGGTTCCTACGGAACTGATAATACCACGGATGATTATATTCAGCATCGCGGAAAAATGGGAATCATGGATTATGCGGCGTCCTATAACTTCAGGCACACGGACGGACACAGGGAGGAGGAAATAAACGGAACGGAATGCACCTCTGAATTTACCTCCCATAACGGGACAGCCCGTTTTGGTGTGCAGATGGGTGATCATTTCTATGTCAATGTTAACAGTTATATCGCGCATTTTAAAATGCATGATCCCGGTCCGACAAACAGGGTTTTCTCTACAACCGAACTTGAAGTATTTGATGTTACAAGGGGAGGCGGCTCATTAAGCGTTCACAATACCTTTGAAAAAGCTGAAGGTTTTGTACAGGTTGCCTATAATCAGGGAAATCATACAATAACAGAACCTGCAAATGATACAGTAACATTTCAATCTGTTGATAAAACCTACACCGCTAAGCTGCAGGAAACACTCAAAGTAATTGACGGTAACCGCGTTACTGTTGGAGCGGAATATAAAAAATACGGTGGTGATATTACAGATGATGCTAATACCGGCAAGCTGGAAGATGAATATCTTACTGATCTTTCTGCGTATGGTCTCGTTTCGCAACAAATAACCCGTTATTTGTTACTGTCAGCCGGAGGAAGATATACTGATAATAATAAATATGGCGGTTACAGCGCATATCAGGGAGGAATAATCGTAACTCCTGTAAAAACTACCAAAATATTTGCAAATGCAGCAAAAGGATTTAATATCCCCGGTATCCGTTATCGTTTTAATCTTGTGGGTATGCCTGGTCTTGTGAACGATATTAACAATGATCTTGAACCGGAAACAATGACAACCTATGAGGCCGGAGTGGAGCAGACACTCTTTGAATACCTGACACTCGGGGCAACGGGCTATAAAATTTATTCACAAAACAGAATCCTTCTGGATAAAGCCCAGAAGAAATGGGTTAACGCAGACTATGATATCAATTATAAGGGTGTGGAACTCTTCGCACGGTTCAGCTATAAGGATATTGCCGGTGCCCGTATCGCGTATTCATTCATTGACAACAGGTATTCTATCGGCGGCGAACAGGATATGCTGGCATTTGTACCCAGACATAAAACAGTGTTTGGAATATTCGGAACGCTATATAATGTGTATGTAGGTCTGAATGGAGAATATGTGCGGACAATATATCAGGATTATCCTACCTTTAAGCTTGATAATTATTTTGTGTTGAACGCGAAAGTTGCTTATACATTTCTCCAGCGATATCAGGTCTTTGTTAATTTGAATAACATTACAGACCAGCAGTATACTACATTTATCAGATCGAATAGTATGGGAACAGTGTATGGCGATTACGATGTGCCTGGTTTCAATATGCTTGCAGGACTTACTGTGGAATTCTGATAATATTCAGATACTGCCTTTTTTGTCCCTTCACGTTCAGCAGGGGGCCGGGTAACCGTTCCTCTGCTGTCGACATGTCAGTCATCATTGACGTATATGCGGGGGACCCGCTTCGACATGCCGCATGTCACTTCGTAAGGAATTGTGCCGATCATTTCCGCAATGGTTTCCGCGGTGATTGTTTCCTGCCCGAACAGTATAACCTCTTCTCCCGGAGGGTAGGTGTCATTTCCAATGTCCACAAGTATCTGGTCCATGCAGACTTTACCGACCACGGGATACTCCTTTCCCTGAATAAGAACCTTCCCTCTGTTCGAGAGAAACCTGCTGTAGCCGTCGCCGTAGCCCACGGGAATTGTGGCAATATTTGTTTCGCGGTTCGTCGTATGGATCAGGCCGTAGGATATTCCGGTCCCCGGGGGAACACGCTTTACGAAAACAATACAGCTTTTCAGGGTCATTGCGGGGGTGATAACAATGCTCTTCCGGCAGTCAGGCGAGGGTGCGTATCCATAGGCCATAACACCGGGGCGTATCATCGTGAAATACGATTCACCGAAATTCAGGATAGCGGCGCTGTTGGCGGCATGCTGCAGGGGGATGGTGATCCCCCGTGATGATATATCCGCGAGAATGTCCCTGAATAGTGAAATCTGCTCTCTGGTGAATGGTGATGCGGGATCATCAGAGACCGGAAAATGGGTGAAAATTCCTTCAAGGCTGATATTGCCGAGGGAGGAGATTTTCTCTGCGATATCCGCTGCATGTCCGGAACGGCAGCCGATTCTTCCCATGCCGGTATCAACTTTCAGGTGAAGCGGCGCACGGATGCCGCGCAGCTCTGCGCGTTCATTGATGGAAGCCGGGAGGGAGTATTCTGCGACGGTTTGCGTCAGAGCGTATTCAAGGATTGTGTCGATGGTTTCTGTATCCGGAAGAATCAGGCCGAGGATCAGTATGGGCAGCGTAATTCCTGCTTCCCGCAGCTCAATCCCTTCAATTGGTGAAGACACCCCTAACATGTCAGCAAGATGATGTCGCTCGACATATCGGGCCACGGGCACCGCCCCGTGGCCGTAGCCGTCAGCCTTTATCGCCATAAGAATCCTGACATGGCTTCCCGCCTTCTCTTTTATGTTGCGGAGGTTGTTGCCGATGGCGGTACAATCGATTTCAATTCGTGTGTGCTGCAGCATAGTAAGCTGGTTATCTACCCGTAGAGAAATTCGTCAAATAATTTTTTTTGAAACTCGGGAAAGATTTTTATAGTGACCCTGAAATATGATTGCATTTTTTATATTGACAGATGGTTTTGTATTATTTACTATACAAGCTTACGAGAATCCGATGGAGAAGTACGATGAAGAGTGCCCATGATTTCCCAAACCTCAACCCTAAAAATCCCGATGGTGTGAAACCGAACGGAAAGCCGTATCAGCTGATTATTGTTGAAGATAAAGATTTTCACCGGAAACAGCTGGTACAGATACTGGAATCCGAAGGATACCGGATTTTAGGTGCGTTTCAGAATGGGAAAGAAGCGCTTTCGTTTTATGAAAAGAATAAAAACGATGTTGACCTCATTACGACAAATCTTGATATGCCTGTTATGGACGGGTATTCTTTTCTCTTTGAACTGAGTCAGAAAGAGCTGAAAGCGAAACTGGTATTTATCAGTGAAGAGACCACAAAAGGGGTGGTGCAGGATTTATTAAAAATGGGTGCTGCAGATTTTATACTCAAACCGATTCAGCGGGGGCGGGTCCTTGAGAGAATTAAACTTGCCCTCCAGAGAAAATAATATTTTTTAAGTGGGAACAATCATTTTTTACGATAATATACTATACTACTTCAAACTACTTCAACTGGAATTGTAATGAGCGAAGAACTTGATTCCGCAGTCAGTTCCCTGGGTGAACAGACAAAGAAGCTGAATATCGCCCTTTATTATGTGAATGGCGATATGCAGAAGGCAAAACAGATGGTTGCGGGGACATATAAGGACCTTTATGCCCTGAAATGCAATTTTACTTCCTCATCGCTATATGGCGCGTTTCTGATTCATTACAATCACATGAGCTTTAAAATAACGAATATTTATGTCGCCGTCGGTCCTTCGTACGCGGTGCAGAGCATTGAGGCGGGAGACGACTGGAGGACTTTCGAGAAGGCCATTCACAGCTATATTGAGTCCGGCGAACAGGATGACATCCTCAGCCGTACACTGCGTGATAAGCTTACCAACAGTTTCTCATTCCTTTTTATTGGCGATCTCAACAAATATCTTAAAGCGAATAATGATATCTCCCTGAACAGGATGTTTCAGAAGGTCATTCAGGATTCACTCGGCCTTCAGCGTGTTGAAGCAAATATGATGTATCAGGCCATAACATCCCTTGAAATGGAACTTTTCTCGATCACCGCGCGGAAGCTTGATCAGCAGTTGATTGACAGCCAGAAATCGAAGGATGAACAGCCTGTACAGCCGGCACAGCCTGAAAAGACTGTTTCATCGGAACCGAAGGTGGGACAGGACGGGGTCAAGCTTATCATACACTGCAGTTTGATCCTGTCACCGATTAAGGGAAAGGATATTTCAAAACTTCTTCCCGGCGACAGGGTGAAGGTGAACATTGTCGACAACAATCCCAAGGCGGTTACTGTCGCGGAAGCGTTTGATGCATATAAGGACAACAAGTTTCTTCCCATAATCGGAAGGATAAAGTCGATACAGCAGGTCCCCGGTTCCGGGTATCTGATTTATGCGGTAATCGCGAAGGGAATTATCGCGAAGATCATTGAAGAGGAAGACAATATACGGGTTGCAATGGACCCTGCCTACAGCGTTACCGCGACGGAAGAGGCTGAAGCCAAGTCCAATCTCCCCATTATCATGATAGTTATGACCGCAATAGCTATCGCTATCGGTGTGATTATCGTCCTCCTGAATCTCTTATAGGACCGACCTGACGGGGATATCCCGTGTTCGCAGATATTCTTTTACTTCCCGTATGGATATCTCCCGGAAATGGAAGATTGAGGCGGCAAGCACCGCGTCAGCTTTTCCCGCAGTGAGACCTTCGTACATGTGTTCAATAGTGCCGACACCCCCGGAAGCGATTACAGGGACCGGTACCGCATCAGCGATTTTCCCTGTCAGTTCAATATCATACCCTTCACGTGTGCCGTCGCGGTCCATACTTGTAAGAAGTATTTCACCTGCCCCCAGGTCGCAGGCTTGTCGGGCCCATTCGATGGCATCCAGTTCAGTCGGTGTTCTCCCTCCGTGAAGATACACGGTCCAGCTTCCGCGGTCATTCCGCTTTGCGTCGATGGCGACAAGTATACACTGGGAGCCGAAGCGCATCGCGGATTCATTAATAATAACCGGATTTTCAACCGCAGCGGTGTTCATTGAAACTTTATCGGCTCCGTTTTCAAGAATTTCCCGTACATCGTCCACTGTACGGATTCCCCCTCCCACGGTAAAGGGTATGTTGACTGTTTCCGCTACATCTTTCACCATTTTCAGAATAATGTTTCTTCTGTCGGAAGAGGCGGTGATATCAAGAAATACCAGTTCATCGGCTCCCTCCTCATCGTAAAAGATGCCATGTGCTACGGGGTCGCCGGCATCCTGAAGATTGACAAAATTTATTCCCTTCACTACCCGCCCGTTCATCACGTCAAGGCAGGGGATAATTCGTTTCGCGAGCATACTCTTTCCTTTCGATATCATGCTTTTTCTGTCGTCAAACTGCACGGTATATTTCTCTCTGTCCACAGCAAAAAGCGTTTTCTGTTTCAGATGTGTAACATTATTGCAGTTTTCCCGCAATTTCACCTGAAAAGTTCCTGCATGCTTCGGGAATATCATTTTCCGAGTGTATCTCAACGCTTTTGTAAAATAATATTTTTGATGATGCCGGGTCGATAATACGGGCGGTAAAGCGGTATCCCTCGCCGAACCTTATAACCGAACCCATGAGCATATTTTTTATAATATGGTCTTCGGTGTCACGGGAGGAGAATACTGCAATCCTCTTTCCCGGGAGCCGGGATGAGAGTTCCGTTTTTAACGCGGCAGTTATGTTCCGGGCTATGGATGTATCAACCCCGCTGTTGTCAAAGGGAATTATTCCCACATGATAGATAACCACAGGGGTGCTCACCGCCTGTGGGGTCTCGTGTCTCCCACCTGTGTTTACAGTGACCGGCTCTGCTGCCTGCTGTATTTCGGTTTCCAGCGGTTTATTCTTTTCAATAATTCTGTGAACCGTATACACTGCCGCACCGGTAATAGTAATCGTTGTGAGAACAGCCGCAGTCCATGCCGCAACTGTTGCCTTCATAAGGCTTAGGGTGATTCCTGTTTTCCTCACAAAGAAAAACAGCGAAATAATCAGGAATGTCATAAGCCCGTATTGCCTGTTCTTCTTTAAGATATGAACAATGGTTTTTTTCCGGGATTTCAGCATTTCCTTTCTGACTGCAGGAGGAAGCGGTTCCGTGAATTTATATGTCGACAGCAATGATTCCAGGGATATTTTTTCGTTCATAAGAGGTCCTCCAGGTCTGCAACTCCTTTCATTTTAAAATACTCAATGAGACGCCGCATTACAATACTGTATTGATAGCGAACCTGTCGTTCTGTCATGCCAAGCTGTCTGCCGGCTTCCCTGTAGGTGAAATTGTATAGTGCAATAAGGTCAAAAAGAAGTTTGTTCCTTTCATTGCCGAAATTTTCCATGTCTTCAAGGGCTTCTTCAATAATAATCCGGGTGTCCCTGAACCCATTCACAAACATAAGGTTGACATCGTTATAAACCTCGTCAATGTCGGTATCAGTTCCACCTTTTTTACGAAAGTGTTCTAACACAACATAGCGCAGGGTTCCCAGAAGCCATTTCCGGGGCGTCTGGACCTCATCGAATTTTTCATAAAACCGGATAAATACCTCCTGGCAAATATCATGGGTGTCATCGGGATTTCCGATCTTGGAATATACGGTGCAGTATACAATCGGATAGTAATCGCTGTACACTTCCGTAAATTCCCTGGTTTTTTGATCAAGAGAGTTCATCTATATCCTCATGTCACAATAATAGTTCCGGCAATCACTAAATAATATCATTCACCCGTCATGGGAATTCCGGCAGCAAAAAACTGTTTTGTGCCGGTGAATGTATAATTCACTCGAACTTCGAATTGTCCCACTGTGATGTTCCGAAGACACCGGGCTCGAGGTTCTTATTATAAATTGAATCTTCCATTGTGTCCGAACAGGATAATGCAGAAAATGCAAGACAACTCACTGCAAAGAGCGTGACCGCTGCAAGGGGCAATGGTTTATAAAATTTCATGGCTTTATCCTTCCTGTTATATTCTTTATATATAAAAAAGTCTTCCATTGTGGTAATGACTAAAATAACGATTTTGCACCAATTCCCGTTGATACAAAGTATCCCCGGTGATCATGTTCAAAAAACACAGAATAGTCCTGTACCACTGCGAGGTACCATCTGTAGGAAAGCTTGATGTGAAATTCCCCTCGGACACTGATAAGGGGATTGTAGTAATAACTGGTGCGGTAATTCCGCTCGCCGTATGTTCTCATTTCAATGTCATCATGTTCAATTCTGCTGAAAAGATATCCCCCTCCCAGAGACGGTGTGAATCGGACAAAACTGTTAAGGACAAAGGGCTGGCCGCAATGGACAGTAACCGGCGCGATGTAATAAGAACGGGTTGAATCCTGCCCGGGATCAATGTAAAAAATCCCGGCAGACAGTGATGTGGTGAATGCCGGTAATGGGAATGTGTTCAGGGAATAGCTTGTGCGGATGCCGTATCCGCCTCCTGCGCCGTCTGAAAAATCTCCCAGTGGTAATATATATTCCGCAGCTGCCGCAATGGTGAACATTCCCGATATGGGGGGAATGCCGAGGTAGTAATTGTCAATTCTTTCCGCCATGTCCTCCACGGCATTCTGAATATCGTATTCATCATGGGCAGTTATGGGAAGGCTGACATCGATGGTGCCGGTCTGAACATCAATAATTCTTGTTTCAATCCTGAAATGTCCGACTTTATTTATCGATCCCACCACAACTTTTTCAACAGAGACCATTCTGCCGATTGCGGCGGCACGAAACGGGTCCTTAACCGTACCGTGCCGTTTCCCGTAATGCAGCGCCGCAAGCTGAACACGGCTTCGCTCAAGGAGAACAAACTGCGGGCATTCGAAAAGCTTTCCTGTCATCATGTCGGATACGGCATTTCCCATGGAGGAGGGGCAGTTGTTGGCGTCAAAGTTCATAATGGCAATTGTGATTTTCCGGACTTTTTCAGCGCTGGCGGTATTCTCCCGAACAGGGGCGCTGCCGCTTATAACAGGCAGTGCAATGAATATCAGAGGTATGAGATAACTATGTTTCATGGTCATTGCTTGTAACTAAAAAATTTCATACGAATTACTGTACCGGAATGATCAGCATGCCCCTAAGCTTGTAATAAAAAAATCTCCAGCACTATCATGAGATTTACTCCTGAATATGTTTTATCCATGCCGGAAGTCGATAGTACAATGGGACTCTATTATAGTGAGGAAACATCACGTAAAATGACAAAAAAAAAGAGGTCCCATTCGGAGCGCTGTTGTACAAATTTTTACAGTGGTTTAAAAAAGTCAACAGATAATGCTGATTTTGCAAATAAAATTGGATGGTACATCTTTCACACAGCAGCTGAATTATTGCTGTGTGAATAGATTGTAATGAATGGTATTTATATAGTGGGTATTATCTGAAAATTGAATATGCAATTTCACTTAATTTCGTAAGGAGGCTGTATCCGGAGAAATTTGTAACCGTGTGGCTCCCGTCCTCAATTTTTTGAATATAGGAACGCATTTTAGAAAGCTCATCTCTATCAAGCCAGAAGGCGCCGCAGGAGGGGCAGTAGTCCATTATGATGTCGGAATAATCGAGGAAGTTGACCTTTTTCATTTTCGTGTTTTCACACTCACGGCACAGAATTACGGGGTTCGGGTCGGCGTGGGGGTTGTCGTCTATTGAGCAGGACTCAACGTCGCCGCCGCTTTCCTTCAGGAGGTTGTTGAGCTGATGTCTGTGAAGCCACATGCCGCCGCATGACCTGCACACATCAATTTTTTCTCCATCTTTAACTTCGACAACCAGTGTTTTTTTGCATCGGGGACAGATCATAAAAAAACCTCCCGGTAAAATTACTTTGCTGTATGCATCATAGTAACTTTTTTATCAGTTTGCATGAAATGTCAAGAGAAAGAATGTAAGGGTAAATGAATTTCTTGAATCTGTCAGGAATTTCTATTGACATACATTGCCCTGTAATGCCACATTCATGGTAATGACTGCGGCGTTCCGCGCGCTGATTCACGGAGATTTCACACCCGCGGCAAATGAAACATGGAACTGACTCTATCATGACGAAACCAGCCTCCGAAGAAAATTATTTTTCATCATTCAGCAGCCTTTTCGTGCCGAAAATCGACGGGTTCATGAAAAGTTATTTTCAAAAGAAAAAAGTAAATCCGGAATATGATTTTATCTCAGGGTTCTATGATGATCTTGAGGAGTATAGCCTGCGGAACGGCAAGCGCGTGCGGCCGCTTCTTCTCCTCCTCGCGTTTGCCGGATACAGTGAAAGCGGGAAGGGTACCGGCGAAATCGTGAAAATCGCCGCAGTCCTTGAAATCATGCATAATTTTCTTTTGATACAGGACGATATTATCGACCGCTCGGAGCTGAGGCGCGGCGAGAAGACCCTCCATATCCTGTGCGGGGAGAAATACGGGCACCTCACCGGAAACCGCAGAATTGGTTCCGATGTCGCCCTGATTCTGGCGGATGTGCTCTTCGCCAATGCCGTTGAAATAATTGCCGATGCGAAGATAGATATCGCCCTCAAAAACGAATTCCTGAAACTTTTTGCACGGACCTATGAGATGACCGCCTGGGGCCAGATTCTGGACTGCCTCTGTTCCCTTCCCGCGGAAATATCAGATACATCCATTCCGGATAAAATAGGCACCATCAAGACCGCGTATTATACGGTATATTATCCCATGATGATGGGGCTGCTCCTTTCGGGGAAGCGTTCAAAGACCGAGGAGAGACGGATACGCGATTTCGCGCTTCCCCTGGGACTCGCGTTCCAGGTGCGGGATGACATTCTGGGGGTTTTCGGCAGCAGCGATGATATCGGCAAGTCGTCGGAATCAGACCTCGTTGAGGGGAAGCTGACACACCTTATTATTGATACCCTCGCAACCCTTGGGGAACATGATAAAAAGCTCTTTACTGAAGTTTTCGGGAAAGAGGAGAAAAGCCGGAAGGACATTTCGTATCTGCAAAAAAAGGTGAGTGAAAGCGGTTGCCGTGAGCGGTCGCAGGAGCGTCTTTCCTGTCTTGTGGAGGAATCGCGAAGGGCCCTTCTCAAATGCGGCATTGACGGGAAGGGGAAAAAACGTCTCGGCAGTTTTATTGACATGGTCAGTAAAGCAGGAGTGTGACCGGGATTCCCGTGGATATCTGTATGAAAAAGGAATGTGATATTGTGAAATCCGGCTTTTCCGGGCAGTGGATGGCGGTGTTCTGTTTTTTCGTTACCCTGCTTTCGGTGTTTTTTTCCCAGCGTGATGGAAGGGGACAGGGCCTTATCGATCCCATCGATTATCCCTTCGGGACAGTGAAAAGTACGCGCCCATATATTATCTGGCAGGATATTTATAACCAGCGCGACAGTGGCGTCAATGTCAGGTACCGGCTCACGGTGGAACGGGAAAACGGAACGGGTCCAGGTCCGCTGGTGTATTCTTTCATGCCGCAGATCTATTACCGCAGCGTGTATATGTGGAGAATCCCCGAACCCCTTCAGAACGGAACATACCGGTATACCATCGATCGTGTTCTTGACGGTGCCGCAATGCAGTCCCGGCATTATCATTTCCGACGATATCCTGTCCGGAAAAGTTTTACCGTTGATACCTCTATTGAAAATGAGCTCGATGACCTGCGTCCGGAATATCTGGTGCAGTATATTTACCTCGACAGAAACAATACCCTGAATAACGGCTACAATGCCCTCTTTTTCGCGAGCAGCAGCACGGTGACCCTGGGGATAGGTATTCTTTTCTATACTGTGATTGATCTCGGGGTATGGAGTACCGTAATATCGGCCATCTGTTTCGTGTCCTCGGGAGTCGGGTATTCCGCCGCCGGATATTATACCTGGCAGTATTCCAAAAACCGCAGGAAACTGCAGAAAATTCTTGAGATAGGAAAAAACACTTCAATCCGCGGCGGCATTATCGACAGGACCGTTACGGCCGGTGCGGAGCTTTCATTCTAATGCCATGATACTTTCATCACTTGTCAGGTCATATATTAAATCCGGCGAATTCAGCGGGCTTCGTGATACGCCGGGGAAGATATCAATTGAAGGAATCGCTCCGTCTTCTTTTTCCTTTATCATCGCATCTCTTTTCGCGCAGAATCCGGTGCAGACCCTGGTTGTGGTGAAAAATTACCAGAGGATGCATGAGCTCTATCTCGACCTCACATGTTTCGCGGACCCCCGGCAGGTGGTGATGCTCCCGTCATGGGAGACGCTGCCCTACGAATTTGTGTCCCCCTCTGAAAAAATTGAACGTGAGCGCGTGTCGGCGCTGTACCGGCTCCTCAAGGGGGAGCCGGTGATCGTGGTGACACCACTGGAGTCCCTCCTGCGGGCGATACCGGGAAAGGAATTTTTTCTCAGGAAGGGGTTTACCCTGATGAAAAACGACGAATACCCCTTTGAGGACCTCGTGGAGCAGTTCGTCGAATACGGCTATTCCCGGGAATACCGCATTGAGTCTCCGGGGCAGTTCTCGGTAAAGGGGAGTATCCTCGATATCTTTCCCCCGGCAATGGATAATCCTGTACGTTTCGATTTTTTCGGCGACACCCTCGACTCTATTCGTGAGTTTGATATTAACACCCAGCGTTCCTACGGGGAGCGGGATGAGATTACCGTCTATCCCCGGAAGGAGATTATTCTCTCCAAAGGGGAGCGTGATAAAATTTCTGAAGTGATACGGGAGGCAGAAACCAGAGGACTCAGTGTCCCGGCGGTGAACAGCGGCCCTGAATGTTCTGACGGGACCATGGTCCCGGGGATCGAGGACCTCTTTCCCCTGATCATGGAACCCCGTTATCTTCCCTCTTTCCTGCGTGACAATGCAGGGATCATCTTTGCCGAGACGACGGAATTAGGCGTCCAGAAGGAGGTTCTGGAGAAGACGTTCAGGGAAATGTACCGGAAAAAGGAAAAGACCTCCCTTGCGGTTGCCCCGGAAATTCTGCTGAACACTGTGCTCTATGATGAAATCCTTGAAAGGGCCGTGGAGCTTCGTGTCTTTACCGCCCGTGTGGATGCCCTGCACTGGAAACTTCGCGGTATCCCGAACTTCCAGGGACGCATCAAAAGTGTCCGGGAGGAAATTTCCCGGCGTCTTGACGCCGGATGGCGCGTCATTGTTACCACAGGGTTCGAGGGACAGGCGCGCCGGCTATATGATCTTCTGGCCGAGTTCAGGCCCGACAGCGATTTCGAAAAACTCAGCGAGGAGAATGCCCTTGATATCGTCATTCTTCCCCTAAGGGAGGGATTCGAGATCGAAACGGAGAAGGTCCTTGTTCTCACCGACCATGAAATATTCGGCAAGAGCTACCGGAAGAAATCCCAGTTCAAAAAGAAATCATCCCGCGCCCTCGAGTCGATCCTTGACCTCAAAGAGGGCGATTATATCGTACACGTCAATCACGGGATTGGTATTTTCCGCGGCCTTGAGAGAATGGAGGCCGGTGGTGTGGAACGGGACTTTATTCTCGTTGAGTATGACGGAGGGGACAGGCTCTATGTGTCGCTGGACCAGATTACCATGGTGCAGCGTTATATCGGTCTGGAGGGAAAGGCGCCCCGCATTGACGCCCTGGGAAAAAAGTCAGCCTGGAATAAAATCAAGGAAAAAGTTCAGAAGTCAGTGGAGGAACTGGCGAAGGACCTCATCGAGATATATGCAAAACGCCAGGCGATGAAGGGGTTTCCCTTTCCTCCGGACACGCTCTGGCAGGAGGAGTTTGAGGCGAAGTTTGAATTCGAGGAGACTCCGGACCAGATCACCGCGATTGAGGATGTCAAGGACGATATGGAGGCGACGCAGCCGATGGACCGCCTTATCTGCGGCGATGTCGGGTTCGGGAAAACGGAGGTCGCGATACGGTCAGCTTTCAAGGCGGTCATGGCGGGGAAACAGGTGGCGGTACTGGTCCCCACCACGGTACTCTGTATGCAGCATTTTTCCACATTCAAAAAGAGGTTTGCCGATTACCCGATTAAAATCGAAATGATTTCCCGTTTCAGGACACGGGGAGAAGCGGCCGCGGTGAAGTCGGGACTTGCAAACGGCACTGTTGATATCGTTATCGGTACGCATGCTCTTTTGAGCAGGGATGTTATCTTCAAAAATGTCGGTCTTCTCGTGATCGACGAGGAACAGCGTTTCGGCGTGAAGCACAAGGAGCAGATTAAGAAAATACGGACACTCATTGACGTGCTGACCCTTTCGGCAACGCCCATACCACGGACGCTGCACATGGCGATTGCGGGCATCAAGGACATCTCCATCATCCTGACTCCTCCCGAGAACAGGCAGTCAATTGACACCTATGTGCTTGAAGACAATCCGGATATTGTAAGAATGGCAATCCTCAATGAAATTGAGCGGGGGGGACAGGTGTTCTATGTCCATAACCGTGTGGAAACCATCGACATACAGGCGCGGTTGCTCAAGGAACTCGTTCCGGAGGCTTCATTCTGTGTGGCGCACGGCCAGATGAAGGAGCATGAACTGGAGGAGGTGGTGATTGATTTTCTTGAGGGAAAACATGAAGTGCTGGTAAGCACCACCATTATTGAATCAGGCCTTGATATGCCCAATGTCAATACGATACTAATCAACCGTGCGGACACATTCGGGCTCTCACAGCTGTATCAGCTGAAGGGACGTGTCGGACGTTCCATTACCAAGGCATACGCCTACCTTTTTTATCCTCCCCATGTGCCCCTCAGTGAAACTGC
Source organism: Spirochaetota bacterium (assembly GCA_029573825.1). GTDB lineage: Bacteria > Spirochaetota > UBA4802 > UBA4802 > JAGODF01 > JAKQCH01. Next base: position 20,930 of record JAKQCH010000075.1, read on the forward strand.
CCAGAAGCGTCTTCAGGTCGTTTCAGAGTTTTCCGAACTGGGGAGCGGTTTCAAAATCGCGATGAAGGATCTCGAGATCCGCGGGTCCGGTAATATTCTGGGGAAGGAACAGTCCGGCGATATTATGGATGTGGGATTTGACCTGTATTCCCAGATGCTGGAGGATGCGGTGAGGGCTTTGAAGGGTGAGAGCGCGGGGCCTCTGTTCCGGACGCCGGTTTTTCTGAAAACAGACTTCTACATCCCGGAATCATATATTGAGGATGAGCGGCAGAAAATTGAGTTTTATAAGCGCCTTGAGTCATGTGAAACTGTTGAAGAGGTGGAATCCCTTGAAGATGAAATGAAGGACCGCTTCGGCAACATGCCGGGGGAAGTCGTTATACTCGTCGAGCTGGAGAAGGTGCGGGCGATTGCTTCATCATTGCTAATCGATGAGATTATTGAAGACAGGGAGCGGGAGAAGATAAAAATCCGTGTTTCAAAAGAAACAAGGATTGCCGTTGAGAAAACTGTTGCCATGATAAAGAAAGACCCGCGTCTTTCTGTAGACCGCGGAGACAGGGAGATAATACTGTTCAAACCCGCTGAACGTGAAGATGAAAAAAAAATAAGGGAGCTGAAAAAGTGGTTGCAGCAGCTGCTCTGAGGGAATACGGTTAAGACGAAAAAATGAAATGCTATTAATACATTTCGTTCGCAATGTGCCAGTAAAGCGGTTGTATCGAAACATGTTTCCTGCTTGACAATATCCGGAAAAGCATGGTTATTGGCATTCCGGAAACCATGTATCCGGTAACAAAAAAAGATGTTATTACACATACGTTGAATGTTACATGCAATAGAAATTTTTAACAAGAGGAATAAGTATATGAACACATTACGTTCTTTAGGGAAGATTTTCCTGGTTCTGACGGTTTTCAGCGCTGCGGTCCTTTCGGTGTCATGCAATAAATTCGGTTCCGGGGACTGGCTCGTGAAAATTGACGGGGACGCGATTTCAAAAAGTGAATTCAATGAGATTTATTATGCGCACCACAAACAGTTTTTTCAGCAGATGTTCGGACTGCTCAACGTAAGCAATGAAGACGTTGATAAGTTCGCAGCTGATCCCGCAACAATCCGCAGAATACCAACACTTAACAAGCAGATATTTCTACAGGAAATAGTTAACCAGAAACTTATATATACCAAAGCGGACGAGGAAGGATTTCTGGGCAAATCTGAACTGCAGACTCTGGTAAATATTTCGCAGGAAACCGCGGTGGTACAGTATTATGTGCGGACAAAATTCGACAAGGACATTGCCGTAACCGATCAGGAAGTTGAGGCATTCTATAATGAAAACCGTGCGCGTTTCAAGGCACAGCCGGTTGAGGCCGCAGAAAAAAGCATACGCCAGTATCTTTCAGCAAACAAGCTCAGAATGAAGATGGCGAAATTTGTCAGCGAATTACGGGAGTCAGCACAGATTGACAGGAGCCCGAAAGTGGACGAATTCCTTTCCCAGGGACCCGGTCAGTCAGCGGGAGTACCAGAAGCAGTTCAGGGTGATGCAGGGAGCGCACCCGCGCCGAAAACAGGGGCTGTAAAACAGCCGCAGCAGCCTGAAGCACAATAATAGCAATCAATCGAAATGGCCCCGGTGTAGAAGTATGCCGGGGCCAAAATATTTATAGCAGCTGTAATGAAGGATGTTAATAAAGGGATATGAGTATGATGAAGCTGATTCGATACATATCTGTTGCACTGGTTTTTAACGGAGTGTTTGTAATGCTTTCCTGTTCTTCAAAACAGCCTGTACGTGTTCTCAGACAGAAAGTTGCAGCGGGTTCAGGTGTTGCGGTTCTTGTGGACGGCCCCAACAACATTAAAAATGTTGTGTTATCGCGTTTTATGGGGAGCAATTTTAAAGTTGTCGCCTTTAACGCAGCGGACCTGTATGCGATGAAGGATGTTTTTGATATCCGGGACTTTAAAAAAGTATCCCACACTGTCGCCCGCGAAGGTGACGGAAGGTCCCTTGCATCTATGGAGCGGACTTTCGATAATGTGTACAAGCTTCATGTGTATAATTTTGAAATTAATAAAGCGGAAACTCTCCGGGAAATACGGAGAAACTGGAATGTAAATTATCTGGTCCTTCTGGAATTGAAAGACTGGGAGGAAGTAAGCTGGGGCAGGGCAATAAACCTCGATACCTTTGAGCTTATCTGGGTGGAAAATTACCCTGCCAGATATAATGATGATCCTGTTACGATCGTGGACCATTTTATCCGCAGCATGACAGGCAGGTGATGAATTATAAATTCTTTCCGGTCTTATGCGCCTTAATCACAACTCTTCTTTTCCCCGCTGTTTCTCATGGGCGTCCGGTTGTCGCGTTCGGTTATCTCGGCAATGAATCCGGACAGATCGATTATAATTATATTGAAACAGTTTTCCCGGCTTCATTCGCCTCATCATTGCAGTCGCTGCGTGACATACAGGTCATGAAGCCTGATCAGGTTAACGCTGCTCTCAATCGATATGGCGCGACCCTCAGGAAAAACTATAAGACCTCGGATTTGCCGGACCTTGCCGAAAAACTGCAGAGTGATGTTTTCGTGTTTGGAAAATTTTTTCCGCTTGAGGAGAACAGGATTAAAATAGTGCTGCACCTTTATGTCCGGGGTTCCCGGGAATTGTTTACTTTTACCGATATCGGCAGGATGGAGACTCAGATTTACCGCATTGTTGACAGGGTAAGTGTAAAAATTGTGAACTTTTTAGGCGAACCCAGCAGGTATCGTGCCGCAGCGATTCCCTCCGGCAGCAGGATCGGAATAGTTTCAAACCTTAATGGCGCTGAGGCCAACAGGTTGTATATGGCCTTTATGAAAAAAGATTACCGGGTGCTTTCCATACAGAGCGCTGATCTTCACAGCAGAATTGATAATGAGATAATAAATAAATTTAAATACATAAGAACGGAAAACAATTCATATCGCGATATTGAGGACTTCAGCATATCACCGCTATTAACCGGCACCTGGGCGGGGAAGGGACATGGTGATACTCTCGCCGCAGTGAAAAGAATATATAATGTCTATAACAGGGACTATGAAAAAAAAGTAACAAGTTCCATGAAACGTATGTCCCTTGCTTTTAATGATGGTATTGATTATCTGATGTTTATCGGTTTTTCGGGCTCACGTACTGCCGCGTGGGTGCGGTGTGTCGATGTCCGGGGCGGTGACTTCGTATGGATGGAAACCGGCGTCATCACCAATGACGTTGATCCCGTTGAAGGAATCGTAAACGGTCTGGTACACCGGATGACAGATGAAATAAGAAATCCCTTTGAGTCCAGGAAGTCTGGTTTGGGCAGATAAAACTGCTCCCCGCATTTGATTATCCCATATAAAAAAGACTTGCAAATAACTCCTTCATTATATAAAAAATTGCTTATTGCTGTCAAAGGATGTTGCGGCTGTTCAGGGAAAATGATTTTTACTGATCTGTGAGCGTCTGCGCAAAAAACTATAATGTATTATATTATTGGAGATATCCACGGTTCTCTGGAGAAACTTGAGAAACTATACAGCAGGGTTTCCGGCAGAATCCGGGATTCCGATATTGTGATTTTTCTCGGTGATTATATTGACAGGGGAAAACACTCCTTTGAAGTGGTCGAGTTCCTCCGTTCCGTTGCGAACGAGAATATGTTTTTCCTGAAGGGGAATCACGAAGAGATGCTCCTTGATTACATCGCGGGAACTGTTGATCATAGCCTTTATATGTACAATGGCGGTGATGCGACAATCAAAAGTTATACCGGTCATACCGGAAAATTCTCTCTCACAGAAGAGCATAAAGAATTTTTCAGCGGGTTGATATTATACTATGAGGGAGAGGATTTTATTGCGGTCCATGCGGGGCTCAGGCCGTATACCGGAAATCCGGCCAATCAGGCGGATCATGATCTGCTCTGGATTCGGGAACCGTTTTACAGGGCAGATTACAGGTGGGATAAGACTGTAATTTTCGGGCATACCCCGACCTTTTATCTTCACGGACGCAAGGGTGAAGTATATCACGATGAAAAGAGAAATATAATTGGAATTGATACCGGTGCTGTCTATGGAGGAACGCTTACCTGTCTGGTATGGCCGGAGAAAACATTCATTCAGGCATAGCTGGTATCCGATTAAATATAAATGATGTAAGTTTTTATACCAGGAACGATGCGATCGATAATAATGATATCCCGCAGTAAAAGGTGCAGTGTTTCACGGGGAGGGAACGCCGGGCGGAGTCCCTTCATGGCATGGGGCGTTTTTGTGCTTACAGTTATGGTTGTGGCGTTGCTTACAGGGCGTCTTGATTCCGGCGATTACCATATAACTGCCACCATCGAGTCCCTCCGGGCCGACAGCATGGTGTATCTTATCTTTCACAAAAAGCCGCTGCAGGAGGAGTATTACATCATAGCCAATGAACGAATTATCGGTAAAGTATCTCTCGTTGCTGACAATCATTCATATAAGCGCGGAGGCGCAAATTTCAAAGTGCTGGCGAAATATGTAATATTTGAAAACCGCGACAGGGAGCTTCTCCGGACCGGGGACACCGTCGGATTTTCTATTGAGAAAGGAAAAGTTCACCGTGATTTTGCCGATAAGAAAAAAGTAGTGCGGGTACGGTACCGGGAAACGATTATCGGGAAAAAGGACAGGCGTGTGGGAGTTCTTGTACCGGAAGGCAAATTTGTCATGGGAAGCAATGATGGCGAACGGGATGAATACCCGGAGCGCATTCTGAACATGCCTGCATTTTATATCGATAAATATGAGGTCTCGAACAGGGATTTTCTCAGATATGTGCGTGCGATGAATGTCCGCTTCCCTGTGTCATGGAAAGGATCACCCCGCGATGATGATCTTCCTGCGATTGTAAACTATTATGAAGCGGCTTCCTATGCGAAGTGGGCTGGGAAACGGCTCCCCACCGAGGATGAATGGGAGAAAGCGGCCCGCGGTGCCGGACTTGAAGTTGAAAAGCAGTGGGATGAAAGCTTTAAAATCATTAAAAAGACAATTGCATTTCCATGGGGAAACAGCTTTGATCCTTCAAAATTGAACTGCGCGGAGTTCTGGGAAAATCCGGGAGTTGTCAGTGATTACCGGAAAGAGAACAAGCCCGGATTGCTTCCTGTTAAAGCTTTTGAGGGAAGCGGTGATTCACCCTATGGCGCGGTAAACATGGCGGGAAATGCAAATGAATGGACAGCATCCTGGTATCGTGCGTATAATGGTAATACCATCAGTAATCCATTATACGGGACGAGGGTAAAAGTCGTTCGGGGAGGGCACTGGCTGAGCAGCAGAAACCATGTCAGGGCAATGGACAGAGAGCCCGGGGGCATACCGAGTCTTTATAGTGACAGTGCCGGTTTCCGGTGTGTACGTGAACCGAATATACTGGATAAATATTAATAAACGCGGTCTCACAACATTTCTATTAAATGTTTGAGTAATAAGGTAACAGTTGTTAACAAAGGTATCCACAATTGTGCATAACTTATGTGAAGTATATTGCATAACATGTGAATTGCTGTTAATGGAATTTTTCATCACAGGGTAAAACAATGAGACTATTCTACTTCCTGGCGGAAAAAATCAGTTATACGTTTGCTATCGTGTTTTTAACCATTCCCGGAGGCTGGATGGGGGCCGCATTCGGGTTTTTCCTCGGGACATCATTTGCGATATCTCACTACGATCAGGTAACATATGATATTATAAAATGGCTTCCCCTGGCAATTCTCATACCGTCTTTATTGCATTTTCTTCAGTTTGGAATTTTCTCACCATTGAAAATACCGGCACTGCAGGGATCGTTGCGGAAAATCAACCGGCACTTTTATGGAAGCACCCTCGATTCCGATATTAACGATCAGGAACTGCAGGAACTCTACATCCATCTTTCAGACCTGCCGATGATCAATTCCCTTTCGTCAATTATTTACGCGGCATTAACGGGCCTCAGCCTGATAGGTTTTATTTATCTGGATTATTATACATCGGGTATGTATTCCCTTATACTGATAAAGATCGTCGCGAAAGTGGTGTCCGTCGCGGTGATGACGGTTATACTGCTCTATGGGATGTCAACGTATCTGATCACTGAAATACTGACCGGCAGGGAACGGGCAACATGCTTCAATGAACTGCGGCGGAGGAAACTTTTCCAGCGTCCAAGAATTTTAATCAGTTTGCGCATTAAGTTTTCCTTTTTCGTTATTCTGATGATTATTTCACTCCTGACCTTTGCCGCACTTATGCAGTGGAGTATTTTTTACAATGAATTCAATCTTGCCACCGTTGCGGTTTATATTTTGATATGTACCCTGGCGGGAATATTTCTGATGGCAGTGAATACCCGTTCAATCCTGGGGGTCCTCGGCGAAATGGACCGTGTGACGCGTGAAATTACTTCAGGGAGACAGGCGGAATTTATGCTGCATTCTCTTGACAGCGAGTTCTCGATGATTGAGTACGCCGTAATTGAAATGTCCTCCCAGATTGACGAGTACCGTAAAAATATGGAGCAGAAGGTTGAGCAGCGGACAGGAGAACTCCAGGCTGTTCTTGCTGACCTCAAAGAGCGCGATGATCTGATTCAGAAACAGCTGGATATGGCGAGCCTTATTCAGCGGAGCATTCTTCCGGGGCACATTGACGAATGGCTTGAGCTGAAATTCTCGGTTCGCTATATCGCGATGGAAAAGATAGGTGGTGACTTTTACGATGTGTACCAGCTGAAAGGGGACAAGATGGGTATTCTTGTCGCTGACGTTTCAGGTCATGGTATTCCCGCTGCTCTCGTTACCACCATGGCGAAGATCGCTTTCAATAACGCAAGTATGCTGTATGACTCTCCCAAAAGGATTTTCCAGGAGGTCAACCAGAACATCCTTGATCATGTTAAGACCCAGGATTATTTAACGGCATTTTTTCTGAGCATTGATAATGAGTACAATATTACCTACGCGAACGCGAGTCACCAGAAGGCAATGCTTGTAAGGACAGAGGACGGTGTCGTGGAGCACCTTGATACGAACGGTCTGTTTATCGGGGCCATTGAGGATGCGCGGGACACCTATGAGGAAAAGACTACAAAGCTGAAATATGGCGATAAAATTCTGCTCTATACCGACGGTATCCCGGAAGCGACAAATATTGACCGTGAGGAGTACTCCGGCCCGCGTTTTGAAGAAACCGTACTGAAGAACCGTCATCTCGCCCTTGATGATTTCACAAATTACATCATTGAGGATGTGCAGCGTTTCATCGGTAATGCGCAGGTTGAGGATGATATTACCCTTGTTGTTATCGAACTGGTACGCGATGAAGCGGTTGATGTCGTCAAATCGGCAAATAAGCTCAGTGATGAAAAGAAGTATTATGAAGCGATTGATCATCTGGAGCGGGGATTGTCGCTGTATCCCAGCAATCGGAAGATTATTTATAATCTCGCAAAAAATTATTTCAGGGTGAATAATTTCGGTAAAGCGGTTGAGTTTATCAGGGATTATATCGAAAGCGACAAAAAGAACAAGTATGCGTACTATATAGGCGGTGCGGCGTATTATCAGATGATGGATTATAAAAATGCAGTCGATTTCCTTGAACAGGCGGTTCGTATCGACCCGAATTTTGTAAATGGCCACTTTGCCCTTGCAATCGCTTTTGAAAAAGGCGGAAGGACCAGTGATGCAATTGCAACCCTCGAGAAGGTAATAAATCTTGACCCGGATAACAAAATTGCGCATTTTGAATTACAGAAGCTGAAAAAAGAAGACGCTGAAAGCTGATACACTGTTTATATGAGACAAATAATTATAAACGGATTTATTTCTGTTTTTCTTGTGTGCCTGGGGGTGATATCCGATTTTTCCGGCAACGGGAGATATGCAACGGCGCAGGAGGAACGGAAGGTCGAACTTACCGCGCAGGAGATTCTTGCCCGCGTGGATAGCGTAATTGATTACCCGACAGGTGTCGTTCGTGGGAAAATGGTGCATATTCTCCCCACGGGGAGCACCCACAAAGTTGATTTTGTCGGATATATTTCCCCTGATGACTATCTTTTCTCCTTCAGTACCGCGGAAAGGGGTGAACAGCTCAAGGTACTGTATAATTACCGCGGTGAGGATATCTGGGTGTACAATGTCCTTTCAACGAAACTCTTCCACAAAATGGGTATCGATAAATATGATTCCATTGTCTTTACCAATTTTAATTACGTTGATTTTTCCAATTCTGATTTTCAGAGCAATTATACCGCGAAAATTACCGGCGATGCGATTGTGAAGGGAAAAGAATCCTATGTTATGAGGCTTCAGCCGATTTTCAGGGGCGGGAATTACGGTCAGCTGACGCTGTATGTTTCGAAAGGTGATTACATTCCCCTCCGAATTGATTATCATGACGTTGATAAAGTAATTTTTAAAACACTATCCATTGCCGATACGGTCAAAAGGCACGATAGACTTGTACCGGTCAGATATGATATGCTTGATATCAAAAAAGGAACACTCACCATTCAGACCTTTCACAGCTTTGAAAACAATGTGAATTTCGATAAGAAAATTTTCATGCATCAGCAGCTTGGCGAACGGTAATGCCCCAGTTCTTTGTAGACACAATTTCCGATGATGATACCTGTACCATTGAAGGTGATGATTTTTATCACCTCGTAAAGGTGCGCCGGGTGAAGAAGGGTGATGTGATTTCACTCCGTGATGCCGCGGGGACACTGATTGACGGGATTGTCGGGAGTATTGCTGAAACGAAAATTGTCGTGAAAATTTTACGCAGCAGTGACAGATGTGAGGATGCTGTCAGACTAACGCTCTGCGTTAGTCTCCTCAAGGGAAAAAAATTTGATCTGGTACTTCAGAAAGCGGTTGAGGTCGGCGTAAGCCGGATTCTACCTGTTATCACCGAGAGGACCGTACCGGTAATTGAAGATGTGAAAGACCGAAAGGCCAGCCGCTGGCAGAAAATCGCATCGGAAGCGTCAAAGCAGTCGATGCGGGCATTTCCTCCCGTTGTTGAGGAGCCGGTTTCCTTTCATGAAGCGGTCGCACTGTTTCATGACTGCATTTGTATCATCGCCCATACGGATAAAAGCTGTATGGGCCTGAAGGAATTTCTCAAAAACGCGGATAAGGGAAAAGAGATTGCTGTCCTTGTGGGGCCGGAAGGCGGTTTTTCGGAAAAGGAAGTGCGGGAAGCATCTCTCAAAGGATGGCAGGCCTGCAATTTCGGATTTACGGCAATGAGATCGGAGACGGCGGCAATTGTACTGCCCGCGTTGATTATTTACGAGTTGAGCAGCATTGACGGGGATTATGGCAACAATCTGTGAGATGGGTGGGGTGTGTGACCATTCCGATGGTGGGGAAATGGAACTAAAGCGGGAAATAGACACAACCCGTGGTGAGTGGCGAAAGGTGCGGGATGTCCGGCTTGCATTGAAGGAAAAACTTCTGTCCCTTGGGGTTGCGAAGAGTGAAATCCGGCGGGACAAAAAATACCGTGAATTAAAAAAAGAGCAGGAGCGCCTCACCGGTATTTTAAAGCGTCTGGAAAAGCGTCTCAACAGAGCGCGTTCCGGAAAAGTGGAATAGGGAGGTGCACTGACCATAAAAGGGGTTGATTTTTATTTTTTTTAATACTACATTGTAATAGTTGCCGCTATTCTCAACAGTGGTGATGTGCTGACTGACATGTCTTCGGGCAGGTGTGAATGAGACGCGCTTCAATAATGATTGTTGAAGATGAGGCGATTGTTGCCCTTGATATCCGAAAATCGCTTGAAAAGCGCGGTTATCATGTGTGTTCCGTTGTAGATAACGGTGAAAGTGCTATTGAGGCCATTCCCGGCAATACTCCTGACCTGATACTCATGGACATTATGCTGCGGGGTACTCTTGATGGCATTGAAACTACCCGCATAATTAACAGCCGCTATGATATCCCCATTATATACCTCACTTCCCATTCTGATGAAGATACCATATTGAAGATAAAAGATACCGATGTGTACGGATATCTTCTGAAACCGGTAAATGAAAATGAATTATTTGTGACTGTGGAAATAGTCATCAATAAAACACGCCTCGAAAACCGGGTGCGCCGGAGTGAGAAAAAATACCGTGACCTCGTTGAAAATATGCAGGAGGGAGTATGGGCCATTGATGACTCGGAGATGACGATCTTCGTGAACCCGAGGATGGCGGAAATGCTCGGTTATGAAATTGATGAGCTGATTGGAAGGTCCTACTTCGATTTTATGCATAGTTATGAAAGGCACGGAGCTGAAGAGATGCTGCAAAAACGGAGAAAAGGTATCCGTGAACAGCATAAATTCAGGTTTATCAGAAAGGATGGAGCTGATCTGCATGTCAGTGTCGCAAGTTCGCCGCTGTTCAATAAAGCCGGTTATGCGGGAACATTGAATTGCGTGCAGGATTTTTCTGACCAGAAAAAGCTTGAGGATGATCTCCGTGAAAGCGAGGAGAAATACCGCATACTGATTGAAACATCACCGGATGGTGTGTATCTTGTCGGCTTTGACGGGAAAATTCTTTACTGCAACCAGCAGGCGGCCCTGATGCATGGTTATCCGTCTTCGGGTTATCTTACCGGTAAAAATATACGGGAGATCATTGAATCAGGTTCCGGCGATGCCGCTGAATCCCTGATTCAGCGGATCCGTACCAATAATGTGCTGACAACTGAAGAACTCACGTTCGTTAAAAAGGAAGGGCAGCGCTTTCTTGCTGATATTAACGCATCCATAGTGGTTGACTACTCAGGAAATCCACGGAGTATATTGCTCGTGAGCCGTGATATTACTGAAAGCAGAAGGATGGAACAGCAGCTGCAGAGAACTCAGAAGCTTGAATCAATTGGTGTACTCGCAGGGGGGATAGCCCATGATTTTAATAATATCCTCATGGTTATAGCGGGAAATCTTTCCATTGCAAAGACCGAACTTGACGAAAAAGACAGGCTTTATGATATTATTTCCGGAGCCGAAAACGCCACAATGCGGGCACGTGATCTGACACAGCAGCTGCTGGTTTTTTCCCGGGGGGGCAGCCCGGTCAAGAAAATTGCCTCCATTGAGGCACTGCTGCGGGATTCCGTAGAATTCGCGCTGCGCGGATCAAAGGTGTTGAATAAGATTGATATTCAGGAAGGACTATGGCCCGCGGTAATTGACGAGGGACAGATCAACCAGGTGATAAACAACCTTGTCATCAATGCGTGTCAGGCGATGCCGGAAGGTGGAATAATAACTGTTTTTGCGGAGAATGCCGTAATTGACGAGAAAAGCGTAATTCCTCTCAGGCCGGGGCGTTATATTAAGATATCGATACAAGACCAGGGCACTGGAATAATGAAAGAGAATTATTCCAAAATATTCGATCCCTATTTCACCACAAAAAAAGAGGGAAGCGGGCTGGGCCTTGCAATTGTGTATTCGATTGTCAGAAACCATCGGGGATATGTTGATCTCGTTTCAGAGGAAGGTTCAGGGACAACATTTTTTGTTTACCTTCCCGCTTCTGACGAACCGCTTGAGAAACGGCAGGAAAAGAACCAGATACCCCTTGCGGGACGCGGGAGAATACTGGTAATGGATGATGTCGAAGAGATATTGATGACAGTAAGGCTTATGCTGGAGCATCTCGGTTACTCGGTGCAGTGCGCCAGAGACGGCGAGGAAGCAATATCCATGTATATAGAGGCCCGGGAAACGG
>JAKQCH010000092.1 GCA_029573825.1 Spirochaetota bacterium
ACGATTATTTTATCAATATCCATGTAGCCGATGATATCGGCCATCTTGTGGAACACAACACGGTTTTCATAACTTTTCATTTCCGCCAGTTCCGTCTTTCCATTGGCACGAAGAGGATATCCGCAGCATAAATATTCAGGCGGCATTACAACCCTCACCCCTGCATAATACAGAAGCGCAACAGTCGCCATACTGATCTCACTGAACATGCGCTCCGATCCGCATCCCGGAAAATATACCACGCTTTTTTTCACATCCTTCACGGGGTTCTGAAACGCGATAAAGGCATTGCTCCCTTTGGAACGCACCACTTCACGGAGCGTTTTATGGCCCGCCCGGGGGAACCTGTCCCTGAGGTACCCGTTAATTTTGGGGATAATCACGCCGGTTAACCGTGTAAACGGTCTGTTGACAATATGGCCAACCCGCTGCGCAGTATACCCAATCCGCAGCAGCAGTATTCTGAAAATCTTGTTAAAATAGTATCCCCGCTTCCTGAGATAATAGAGGGTAAATCCTGTTATCAACTTGAACTTCGACTTTTTCCTGCTCACCAGGATGTCCCGTATATCAAGGGTCACCTGACCGAAATCAATATTTACCGGACATGGAACCTGACATTTGTGGCAAATGGTACAGTGGTCTGATATTTCCTGCAGTTTGTTAAAGTATTTGAAATTGAGACTTTTAGACTGCTGTGCATCGTACAGCACCGCCTCAATTATTTTTGCTACACCTAAAATTTTATTCCGGGGATTATAAAAAATATTACCCCGCGGATAATGAGTATTGCACACCGATTTACATTTCCCGCACCGCACACAGGAGGATATTGAATTGGAAAGCTTTTCAAGGTCAGCTGCCTTGAGGATAAAGGCTTCCAGCTCAAGTAAATTGAATGAAGGAGTATATATACGGTGAAGCGGAAAATCGGGACTGAGCTTCCCGGGATTGAAAAGATCATCAGGGTCGGCTAATTTTTTATAGTCAGCGTAACGGGCAAGAATTTCAGGCTCAATAAACCGTAATTTCGTAAGACCTATTCCATGCTCACCGGAGATTACTCCTCCCATTTTCACGGTCTCTTCCATGATTATTCCGGCAGTTTCGTCCGCTTCTTTCATCATCAGGTAATCATTTGAATGAACAGGAATATTCACATGTACATTTCCGTCGCCGGCATGCATATGTGTGGCCACAATCACTTTACGGTTCCTCTGCTCAGCCACAACGGCATTAAACTCCTGCAGTTCCTCCTCATATCCCTTGAATGCATTCTGAAAGCTGCTAATAACATCATCCTCAAAACTAATGACAATCTCTCCCTCCTGAATGAGTTTGAAGATTGACCGTTTTTCATTGGAAAACTGAGACTGGTATTTATAAAGACTGCTCGCCGGTGTATCGAGGTGCTCAATGTACTCACGGTAATCGGAGCGTAACCCTTTTACGCGGGTCAGATAGGTCTCTACCTTTTTCCCAAGAAACTCATCATCGCTTACCATCTTTTCCAGATATTCTTCGATGTCAGATATAATAGCAACATTGTTTGAGAGTTCTTTCGTGACATTCAGCTTATCAATAAAATCCGCAAAAAGGGGAAGATTCTCGATGGGGATAACAACATCTTCATTGAGCTTGAATGCATTGGTGTGCCTGGCAATTGCGCCAAGGTTTTTCCTGTCCTGCCAGAAACGTACCGCGGCCTTTTCGTTTTCTGCAATAAATCCCTCGGTATTATATCCCCGCACCATGGTGATGATGTCCCGGCACATTTCATCAAGGAGTGTGACATTATTGCTCTCCACGTCAATGAGCAGGACCGCTTTCGGCGTTTCAGTTCTTTCAGATTTATTGCGGTAATTGATTGCAAGTACATATTTCTCGTCGAAATGTTCAAGGGCCGTCAGGAACACATCACTGCTTTTCTCGACACTTTTCTTAATGTCTACAATAGCTTTCGAGGCGTTGATAAGATCTCTGCCGAAAAATTCCAGGCAAAGGGTACGCTTATGCTCAAACGGCCGGTACAGCACAAAACGGGCGGATACGATCACACCATCCCCCCCCTCCTTCTGTACACCGGGGAGCCCGTTTAATGCCTTGTTGGTAATATCTTTCCCCAGCCCATCTTTTCTAATTTCAGTTCCTGCCAGCGTTATTGACGTGAGGAGCTTTCTCCGTTTTTTCACACTGAACACGTCAAAGATCACTTCATCCTGAGAAAGGATTTTCCTGTGGGGATGATTGCGCCTTACCACCTCAATCCGTTCACCCTTTGCGTTGATAATCTCAAAGGAATAAATATTGTCGATCGCGGTACCCCACATCACACACTTTTTCCCGCCGGCATTCTCCGCGATGTTGCCCCCGATTGTTGATGCCCAGGCCGAGGTGGGATCTGTTGCAAAAATGTAATGCTGCGACTCGCAGTGTCTGATCACATCTTCTGTGACAGCTCCCGCTTCAACTTCAATAACCGGGATATCCTGGCCGCCGCTTTTCAATATAGTTATGGGACCGATTGTATGGAGTTTCTCTGTATTGAGGACAAGGGTGGTTCTGTTGACCGGTACCGCACCCCCTGTCAGCCCCGTGCCACCTCCCCGGGGAATGATGCTGAGACCAAGCTGCCGGGCGGCATGAATGATCTTCACTATTTCCTCCGGATGTTCCGGATACACCACAACTGCTGGATATTCGACGCGCCAGTCTGTGGCGTCAGTTACATGTGATACTTTATGAAAAGCGCTGAAGTGAATGTTCGATTTGGAAACAACCTTTTCCAGAACACTCATAATTTTCTTTCTCTGCTTCTTTTCCTGATCAAGACGGGAAAAGAAAGCTTTCTCAACTTCCCGGCATTTTGCAATCAGTTTAATAACAAGGGGGTTATCCGCTCCATACCATTCAATAGTACGAAAACGCATTTCATGTATATGTTTCAGTTTTTTAAGTTTTTTCGAATTCTCAAGATGTTCATTATACACATACGGATTTCTTTCAACAATGAAGAGATCGCCAATACTTTCAAACAGCAGCTTTGCACTGCGTCCAGTGACCCGGGTATTTCTCAGATGATTAATAATCTCCCATGATTCTTCATCAAAATAACGAAGAACAACCTCGTGGTCGGAAAATGATGTATAGTTATAGGGTATCTCCCTGAACTTCTTGTCCTTTTTATTCATTCCCGCTTATACCTTGTGGGTAGCATCTCTGCTACATGGATATTTCCTTTATCATTGTACATATCATTAGAACATTAATTATATTACGGGATACATTTTCCACTAAAAAAATCAATACTATCCTCCCGCCTGGAACACGTTCCCTGATAAAAGGCAGATTAAAAAATGAGAGGGGTATTAAATTTCAGAATCAAACAATGTATGCTGACTTGCATTTTCTCCAGCACTGCCATACGGAAATCCGAGATGCTCATACGCAATCCGTGTCGCAACCCTACCCCGTGGCGTACGTTTTAACAAGCCTGACTGAACAAGAAAGGGTTCATAAAAATCTTCAAGGGTATCGATTTCCTCACCGACAGAAATTGCGATTGTTTTAACACCTACCGGGCCGCCGTCATATTTTTCTATAATAGAAGCAAGAATACGTCTGTCCATATCATCAAGTCCCAGTTCATCTATGTCCAGCTTTTCAAGCGCATATTTCGTAATTGCAAGATCAATTCCACTCTTCATTTCCACTGTACTGAAATCTGTAACACGCTTCAGAAGGCGGTTTAAAACCCTTGGCGTCCTCCTGGACCTTCCGGCAATTTCTTTTGCCGCATCACTGGAAATATCCACCCCCATAATACCGGCAGACCTCACTGCAATCATAGTGAGGTCTTCAACTTCGTAATAATTCAGCCTCACTGGAATACCGAAGCGGTCCCTGAGGGCTGATGTCAGGAGCCCTGTTCTGGTCGTCGCGCCGATCAGAGTAAAGGGCGCAAGATCAATCTTGATCGTTTTCGCACCGATTCCCTGACCGATTATGATATCAATATTTCTGTCTTCCATTGCCGGATATAATATCTCTTCAATTGCGGGAGAAAGGCGGTGAATTTCATCAATAAAAAGAACATCATTTTTTTCAAGCGACGTAAGAATGGAAGCGAGATCACCTGCTTTATCAATAACAGGTGCCGATGTGGCCTTAATGTTGACTCCAAGCTCCCTGGCAATAATGAAAGCAAGGGTTGTTTTTCCTAAACCGGGAGGCCCCGCAAGAAGGACATGGTCAAGGCTTTCTTTACGGATACGGGCAGACTCAATAAACACACGGAGGTTTTCCACAGTCCTGACCTGACCAATAAACTCCTGCATGGATACCGGACGCAGGCTTTTCTCGATGTCATCTTCATCATGTTTGAAAACATCAACAATACGTGATTGCTCTGCATTCTGGTCTGTCATTTCTTTTTTGTTTCTTCGTGGTTCTTGATCGTCTTCAGTATCGCATCTGGAGTTTTCAGATTCAGAAGTTTATTCCGCAACTCATCATTATTCATGAGTTTCGCGATATTGGCGAGTGTCTTTATATGCTGTGTCAGCTTGTCCTTTGGAACAAGAAGCATTATGGTAATTCTCACTGGCTGGTTGTCAACTGAATCAAAATCAATGCCGTTTTCACAGGTTGAAAGCATGATGATTATATCATCAACCTTCTCCGTTGTGCAATGTGGAATCGCTACTCCTTTGCCAATGCCGGTGCTCATTGACTTTTCACGTTCCACAAGGGAACGCCGGACGCTTTCCTGATCTTCTTTTTTCAGATCCTTATTTTTAACAGCCATATCGAGCATCTCATTAATCAGATCCCACCTGTTCTTCGATCTGGGAGCAATGAGAATGCTGCTTTTTTTTAGGCTATTTGATAATATCATAATATTATCAACCAATCCCTGATAGTAGTATCTTACATCTGAAAAACGGCACCGCACATGTCACAAAGTGTTTCGCACCAACAAACGTGAACATCATCACTATCTTTCCTGCAACTGGTGGACAGGACAATAATTCCGGCCCTTTCAGAAAACCGGTGTATACAGCATGAGAAATTAATGTACTCTAATGGATTTTACATTCCCGGGCATATTAATCCTGAAATCCTGCTGGGCGTTTATCCGGGCATTATGCTGAATTCCGGTAAACCTGAGATTTATACGCTCACCTTTTTTGACGGATAGAAACCGAATCTGTTTATAATACAGGCTCCCCCCGTCACCATGTGATTCCGGATTTTCCAGATAAAACTCCATTTTTTCAAGTGTTTTTTTATTAACCAGAAGTATCTTGT
>JAKQCH010000429.1 GCA_029573825.1 Spirochaetota bacterium
ATTTAAAATATTCACCACTGAAGGGACCCATGCTTTTCTCGCGGAGAAAGGTGTGATATCAGAAAAGGTGCTGAAGCTGGGCCAGGGACGTCCGAATATTGTGGATCAGATCAAGAATATGGAGATACAGCTTGTCCTCAATACTCCCGGAGGGAAGGAAAGTGAAATTGATGACTCATACATAAGGAAAGCAGCGATAAAATACCGCATTCCGTATCTTACAACAATGGCCGCGGCCTTCGCCACGGTGAAAGGTGTGAAGGCGAAGAAAGAGGGCAGCAGCGAAGCGGTAAAATCGTTGCAGGAATATCATGGACTTGGTAAGTTCTCAAATTAAAGAAATGTTGTATTGAAGCAAAAACTATCCATATCACATATTTTTCCGGAGAATCTGTGATGTCATTTCTTCTGTTCGCCGCATGCTTCTTTCCATATCTGGCGTAGCGCTCTGCGCCATTCGGGGCTTTCAAGTGCCTTTCCCCGCCATTCCTCCCCTTCAATAACTAGACTCTCAAGGGATTTCCATGCACGGGAGTAATCAAACTCTTTCCATAGTATTCCCGCCTTAAAGATGAACTCCGGTTGCTGTGATGAAAGGAGTATTTCGAAGCCCCTGGTGTAATTGAATGCTTTCCAGTGCGCTCCGGCGTAAAATATATATTCCGCGTTTCCCGTTGCGAAGAGCGCTTCCATCCCCCGCGGAAAATTAAATACCTTCCATTCCTGACCTGCATAATAAATGAAACGGGGCTGATTGAGGGCGATGAGTCCGGAGAGGCCCCTTTCGTGGTCATAATGTTTCCAGAATCTTCCGGCACGATAGATATAGTCAGGTTCAGCGAGGCGTATCAGTTCCTCAAGGCCCAGGACCTGATCGAACTCCGGCCAGAAGATACCCGCCTTATGAATAAATTCAGCATTGCGTACCCTGATAAGAAAGTCAAGACCACGGCGGTAATCAAAGGTGTCCCACTCTCTTCCGGCACGGTATATAAATTCAGGATTTCCCGCGGAAAAGAGGTCATCGAGGCCCTGACTGAAATCAAAAACGGGATTATGCCTGGATTCACTGAATATTTTTTCTGCCTGTGTGCTATCCATGAGGGACTCGTTCCTTAACTGTTGTAATGGTGACCGCTTTCCCGAATGGGGGAGTAAATGGTTCCTTCCGATGTTCGGAAATGAGCCACAGCGTCGGAGTATATTTGTTCAGGGCGTTGAGATCAAATATAAATCCGTCAGTAACAACAATGAGCATTTCCGAATGATGCCGCATGTAATCGTTAAAAAGCGGGGCAAAAAAGGTTGTGCCGCTGTTGCCGCTTTTAATATATTTCCAGTCGCCTTTTTTATAGGGATACGGTTTGTCTCTCTCCCGTGAAGGGCGAAACGCGTCGCCGGATTTTTCCGGAACGAAAAGGTCCTCATCGATGCACAACAGGTGTACGCAGTATTTAATCAGCAGTTCCTCAATGACACCGAATGCCGATTCAATATCTCCCGGCTGCATTACCATCGAAGCGGATACGTCAACAACAACGGTGAGCGCCTGCCGCTCCTTGAAGATTCTTCCCGGCGCGTACAGCCCGTTGGAGAAATACCGGCGGTTGAACCTGCTGTAGGTGTATGTCCATTCGTTCGACTGTGAGGAATAGTCAACGATGCTTTTTATCAAATTTCGCCATGATGATGTATCGACTTCATTGACATGTGTTATAATGCTGTTAAGGTCCTGGTATATCCTCTCATCACGGCATGTCGTATCCCGGAGCGCAAAGCTGACAATGCGTTTTTTCGCTGCGTCAACCTGTTCCTGCATCATGTGGCGGTGAAACAGGTGAACCCCCGTGGGAAGCACCTCGCCATCCTGGTCGGTGAATTTGAGCCCTTCCATGTCTTCAGCATTGCCATCATTGCCGTTCCTGTCAGGACCGGCAGTGCCGGGGACATGTAAGGATTCAATGCCGTCGTTATGTGAACATGCATCAAATTCAGGAGGGTCATCCATATCGTCCAGGGAAATGCCGTTTTTTAGATTTATCCGTCCCGGCATATTCTCTTTCAGCCATCGGTATAATTCCTCCCAGGGCACATCCCGCGTTTTTTTATGCAGGATAAAATTCTTTGGAATGACAGGAAGGCCCTTCGGCAGCACCAGGAGTGGGATGTCGTCATAATACTGTCCCTTCCGTGAGAAGAAAGTATCGGCATGTTCAATAAGGTAGCTGTTGATAACCATGTCCTGGGCGAGGTTCTGCAGGTTCAGGTCTTCATCGGGAAATGTGCGGTGGTCATGGCCGTGAATGATATGGAGCATCTCATGGACGAGAAGCCCCATCAGTTCCTCGGGATCAATGTGGTCAATGAAATCCCTGTTGTAAAACAACACAAAGCGGGACGAAAGAATGGTGAGGGCAAGAGTGGGAATGTTGTTTTCATTAATAAACTGTACCGACTGGTAGAAGTATGATGTGAACCTGCTTCGCTTCCAGAGTGTCTGAAGAATGGTGTCCCATGTGTCCGGCATTATAGCAGCGCAATCCTGTTATGATGTTGCAGTGCTGTCAATCGTTTCATCGTGCGCCATTTTCAGCAGTGAAGAAGCTTCTTCGCTGATTTTCATGGCAGCATCGGTGATATTGTTGATGCTGTCTGCCATGTGTGCAACTTCAAGACTGAGGTTCTCAACCGCGCGTGTGGTTGCTTCAAGGGCTGTTTTTTGTTCCTCGGTCCCGGTGCCGGTTTCCCGTGAAAGCTGGACGTTCATTTTCATCTGGCGGTCAATTCCTTTGAGGAATTTTTCTTCAAGAAATATATTGTCCCGGAGATCATCAATTTTACGGGAACTCTGCCGCATCTCCTCAATCATTTCCTTGATGTTTTCGGAGGCTTCTTTGATGATGGCAACACCTCCCTGGGTCTTGACCGCGCTCACCTTCAGGACATTTTCAATTTCCTTGACGCTCTCACCTGTCTGAGTGGCAAGCTTTCCGACTTCATTGGCGACAACAGCGAAGCCGCGTCCGTGTTCACCGGCGCGGGCAGCTTCAATGCTGGCGTTCAGTGAGAGCATATTAATTTTATCAGCGATATCGACAATCATGGTGATGGTTTCACCGATCCGGTCGCTTTCGGTCTTAATGTCGATTATAGTCCCCTCAACGCGCTCAAGAATGTCATTGCCGATATTGGTCTGTGTGACAACTTTTTCGATGTTTTCAAGGGAGCTGTTGAGTTTGTCCTTGGTCTGATTTTTTATTTCAAAAAACTCCTCCATTGTATAGGCAATATCGGAATTTCCTTCCACCTGTTTTTCGGCAACTTCAGAAATTTTTTCTGACGTGCTGGTGAGTTCTTCAATGGTTGCGGATATTTCTTCAAATGATGAAGCCTGGCTCTGGAGTTTATCATTGAAAGAGTTCAATTCAGTCGTCTGTTCATCCACTCTCCTGAAAAGTGAATTCATGCGGACCCGAATTGCTTCATTCAGTGACCGTTGATGGGCGGTTTGGGATTCAATTTCTTTGTGCTGCATTGTTGTCATCCGGTCGAAGTCTTCAATGACAGGGATATTTTTATAATTAACATATCCCACAAGAACCATAATGAGAAAGAAATATATCTGCCGGAGGCTCACAACTCCTTCGTAGGGGACGCCATTTATAATGCCGATCATGGGCATTTCAACGCCGTTGAGATGGGCAAGGTAAAGGAACAGAAACCAGTTTATTGCGGTTATAATATAGAAAAAAAGATATAAAAACCGGTTGTAAAGAAACTGCAGAACAATTAGTGAAAGAATGGAAACGGCGTTGATGTGAATTCCCTGAACCGCGTATTTCCAGCTTATATTGAGGGCATAATTGTATTTTGCATAAATCGCAAACCCAATGGTGAGAAGTCCGACAAGCCATGCCAGTATTATTGTTTTCTTTCTGTCCTTTTTCCTTTTGTATATTACAAAAGCGAGAATGATGACTAATGAATACGCCAGTGTCGTAGGGGCGATATGGTGTATCGGGCTGCCTCCAAGGTACTGCATTATTGAGGCAAGGACAGTCATCACGGAAATGAGAATGCAGTAAGTCAGAGCGCCTTTGATTTCAAGGATTTCTTTTGCAGAATAATTATAAGGATTCATGTTTTTTTATTGCTTCCTTAAAATGTTATTATATCTTCTAAGTCTATGATACAAGATAAATAAGCACAAGAGAGGTATTTGTCAAATTATATGTTGCGTTTGTATCGATATCATCCATGATATTCAGTTGAATATCTGATTCGGAAACGCAACACATTACCATGCCGTCAATCTTCAAGAAGCCCGGTGAAGCGGTCCTGTAATTCCAGGCGGGATTCAGTGTCCGATATCGTTGCAAGGGCGGGGGGGATTTGCGTGAAAAGTCCGCACTCCTTCAGCAATAAATAAAAAAAGGACATTCTGGAATCGGCACGGGAATATCCAATGAACTGCAGGACATTGCCAAGCTCCTCCAGGTCCTCCGGTGAAAGGCTTCCGCGGCGGATAATATTCTTTTCACGGAGTGACGTAAGTGCTCCCGACAGGGCCCAGAGGATATCCTCCGAGGGGATTTTTGATTTCTTCATGAGCTCAAGTTTATCCTGTTCTCCGGCAAGAATTTCCTGCGTGGTTATCCCCCGGGGCGAAATCATCTGCATGATGAAGTCTGTCCCGGCAATTTCTCCGACAAGAGATATTATGAGCTTGGTGAGGGTGCCTTCCGGGTTGTCGGATAAGTAACGCAGCAATTCCTCATGAGAGGAAATGCCGTATGACAGCGCGAATGCCTGTGATACCTGATGCCATCCCCGGGGATTGGGATTTACATTTGTTTCATCCCATAAACGTTCCGGGAACAGGGAGATGTAATGTCGAATTGATGAATGAATATTTTCCCTGTGGGCCCATCTGAGCCAGTCCCTGGAATCAGGCTTCAGGTGGAAAATCGCGAGTCGTCCATCAAGGGCTGCATCATCGAATTCGGTTATTGTTGTGCTGTCGCTCTCGCCCATGTTCCCTGCAAGAACAATTGCGGTTTTTTCGGGCAGGCGGTGCTCGCCGCAGGTCCCCTCTGTAATAATCTGAAATAATGTCTGGATAACCGTAGGGTGGGCCCTGTTCGATTCATCCAGAAACCATAAAATTCCATCATGTCCTTCCGGTACTGTCTCAGGGGGAATGAATATCGGCCTGTAATATATCATGCGCTTCGAGTCATGGTCTGGAACCGGGTATCCTCCCAGGTCAATGTTTTCTTTGAAGGCGAGCCTCGTATCAATAAAGAAGTAGTTCCGTTTTCGGGCAATTTCCTTCACAATAGCTGACTTGCCCACACCGGGATGGCCTATTATCTTCAATGCGTAATTGGTGCCGGAACCGGCATCGATATAGTGCTCCAGTATGTCTTCAAGTTCGTGGATACTCACGGTAACTGCTTTTTTTTTCATAGCGGCGATGCCCCTTCCCGGTAAATAGTAATATGGCTGCTCCTGAAAATCAAGATTTTCGGGGAGTATTTTCAAGGTTGATAATTTTCAATACAATGCC
>JAKQCH010000122.1 GCA_029573825.1 Spirochaetota bacterium
CCTCATCGGTATCGCGTATTATTTTCGTGGGGGGAATTATCATGAGCACTTTTTCACAGCCACAGTCCCGCACTAAAGATTTTGAGAAATCATCGCTTTTTATCGACGTACTCCGCAGCAACCACTGGCGTCTCATCAAGGTGTTTATCAGCATCGGAACCCTTGCAAACCTCGCGACAGTTGCTATCAAACTCACAGGGGCTTCATCGGAATATTTAACATTTATCAGTATCGGAATTGAGTTTTCGATGATGACAATACTCATTCTTGGCAGCATCGTTATCGCAAAAAAATTCGGCGATAAAAAGTTTTCCGCATACATCATTATCACCGCCATTATGCTTTCCCTGTGGATATTTCAGTATGTTATTTACGGCGCCACAGAACTTTTTGCGATCAGCTACATTATCCTTACCATGGGAATTTTTTATTTCGATGTGAAGATATCTATCTACACCTATATTTTTGTGATGATATCCCAGACCGTCCTTTTCATGCTGCGCCCGGAACTTATTCCCCAGGGGCCCGTGAGCAATATTATCGTGCGCTACCTGATGTACACATGGGTCGGGATCGGCGCCGCCGTAGGAGCAGGAGCCACGCGGAAGGTCCTGATTATGGCCATTGAAAATCATAACACGGCAGAATTGAATTTCAGCAACCTCAAAGAGATGGTAAAAACTGTTGTCAACTCAATTGACGTACTGAAAATCCAGGGGAAACGCCAGCAAGATGCCACAGAAAAGCTAAACGATATCTCACAGAGCCAGGCGGCTTCAATGGAAGAGATTTCATCGTCCCTGGAAGAGCTCGCGGCAAACAGTGAATCGGTCAGCAATGTATCGCGGACATTGTATGAGGAGATGGGAATCGCGGTGGAATCGGTGGAGGACCTGAAGAAAGTCAATGACAAGGTACAGTCGGTATCAACCGAAATCAACGACACCCTGGGGCGTGTCATGGATTTTTCCCGTAATTCTTCAAGTCATATTGCCCACACAAATGAAAAGTTCGGCATCCTGAAGGAAAAGAGCGCCAACATGTCATCATTCATACAGGTGATCAACGATATCGCGGACCAGGTAAACCTGCTCTCGCTTAATGCCGCCATCGAAGCGGCACGTGCGGGGGACTCCGGGAGGGGATTTGCGGTGGTCGCCGATGAGATATCAAAACTTGCCGACGCGACGACACGGAACTCAAAGGAAATCAGCCGCATTATCAACGACAACCAGTCCCTCATTGATGCCAGCAGCACCCTCATTAACGAGTCCTCCGGGATAATGCAGAGCCTGTACGGTGAGGTCCAGCACATCCAGCAGGAGATCACTGAAGTCAGCAATCTCATAAACGACATTGACGTCACCATAAAAACAATTAAGTCGATGAACACCCGGATAAATGAATCCGGGAAAACGATTGAAAATTCTACCATGGAACAGAAAATTGCCACCGATGAGTCAAGCGACAATACCGCCCAGGTTGCGAAAACAGCCCAGGAGATAGTCGGCATTGTCCTGGAGATCAATGAATCTTCACAGACTATCAGCAGGATTGCCGACGACCTCGGAACCTATTCATCAAAAATTTTAGCGCAATAATATCATACAAGGAGAACACGACATGGAAGCACCAGTACTATTTGAAAAAAAGAACGCCGCCGCTGTTATCACCCTGAACCGGCCGGAGCGGCGGAACTCCATCAATCAGGCACTCCTGACCCATCTTTACAATTACCTCGATGAGGCGGCCCGCAGCAGCGATGTCAATGTTGTGATTATCACAGGAAACGGAAAATCATTCTGCTCCGGGATTGACCTCTCAGTTATCGGGACTGACGACCTCTTTGATCCCCGTAATGACGGCAGGGACATGCCGGACGTGTTTGCGGACTGCAAAAAACCGATAATCGGCGCGGTAAACGGTCATGCCATAACCGGCGGTTTTGAAATAGCCCTGAACTGTGATTTTCTCATTGCCTCAGAACTCGCCTCCTTTGCGGACACCCATGTTAAGGTGGGGATACATCCCGGTTGGGGCATGACGCAACTCCTTCAGCAGGCGGTGGGGCAGCGCATGGCAAAACAGATGTCCTTTACGGGACAGTTTGTACACGCTGCGGAAGCTCTCCGCATCGGGCTTGTGAACGAGGTAGTACCCCATGAAAACCTTCTGCCGCGGTGCATGGAGATCGCAGGACAGATTTCCTCGGTAAACCTTACCATGCTTCCCACCATCAAGGGACTCATTGAATGCAGAAACCGTGCGACCCATGACGAGGCCTGCAGCCATGAACGTTTCGGGTTCAGGAAATTCGTGGAGGAAAACCTGAAAAAATAAAAACCACACCTCTATACATTGAAAAAGTCAACGGAGCTCTTGAGCATTGTTGCCATCTGAGCAAGGCTTTCGGAGCTCCCCGCCATTTCCTCAGCCCCCGAGGCGTTGGTCTGGGTCAGCTCGTTGATATTCTCCATGGACCGGTTTACTTCCAGAATAGCGTTTTTCTGCTCACCGGTGGACATTTTTATCTGCTCTGATTTCCCTTTCAGCATCACCGCGTTTTCACTTACGACCCTGTTTGTGGAAATCTGCGCCTTCATATTTTCCGAAACCTCCTGCATCCCCTGCTCAATAATTGAAACCCCCTCAATTATCCCCTGCAGCATGTTCGTGGCAGCCTGTATCTGGGTCAGGCCCTTTTCCACTTCCATATTGTTCTGGGTGATGATACCGCTTATCTCTTTAATACTGCTGGCGGTTTGATCCGCAAGCTTTGAAATTTCATCAGCGACAACGGCAAAACCCCGCCCGGCATCGCCTGCCCGCGCCGCTTCAATCGCTGCATTAAGTGAAAGGAGATTGATCTGGTCGGAAATGTCATTGATAATATTGACGATATTGATCATATCCTGAGAGCTGTCAGTGATGTTTTTCATGGTGCGGTTCATCTCGACAAGCGATATCTCCCCCTTATTGACATCACTCGCGATTTTTTCCGTGATCGACATGGCAGCCATTACTGAATTGCTCATGGTGTCGATAAAGGCGGAGAGACTCTGCATGCTTTCAACAAGGTCCAGAAGGCTTGCAAACTGGTTTTCCGAAGTCCCGGAAACACTGTCGATGCTGGACGAGACCTCCTCAACTGACGCCGCCACCTCTTCCACTGTCGCGGCCTGACTCTGAGCATTGTGGGAAAATGACTCCGCCGTGGTTGACATTTCCTCCGCCGATGCCGCAAGCTCAGTGGAAAGCTGGATAATGCTGCCGATAACCTCCCTGAACTTTTCCAGGAGAATAACCATTGCCGTCGCAAGCATTCCCGCCTCATCACCGCCCTTTATAATCAGTGACGACTTAAAATCACCCTGCGCCATTTTCACCAGCACCTCACGGGCCTCGCGGATGGGAGTTATTTTTATCCGGATAATCCGGGCGATGACGACCACCGCAATCACAGTCCAGAAGAGTCCCTGAATAATCATCTTCCACGCAAGAGATGACGAAAACGCAGCAACCACCTGTGCCGTATCAGTCCCTCCCTTCAGGGCGAACTGCGCCTCAAGCTGTGTATGACTGATTTTAATTGATGCAACCGTCAGGATGAGGCCGATGAGGAAACAGGCGATGCCGATTGATACTGAAAGTTCCGATACCAGTGAACTGAGAGGTGTTCTTGATTTTTCCGAGAGCACTTTATGGACTGATTCGAAGATAGGATGTTCTGAAAACCTTTTCACCATATAATCAAGGACTAGATTATTGTATATCACTGAAAATACCATTACCCCCACACCTGCAACCCATAAATTGATCAGCTGCAGAAAGGATATGCCGGCAATAATATTGACACTGATGCTTGTGAAAACAAATCCCAGGAGCCACCGTATTAATATCGAAAGCGAGCTTAATACCGCGAAACTGGAAAATCGTTCCCGCAGTCGTATTACAATATCCGCGTCCGGCATGCCGGAACTGTCATACGCCTGTGCATAGACGACAAAAGGCCTGTATATATACCATACCCACCACACATTGATGGCAAGAAAAATCACCACAACTATTCCGACAGTAATAATGAAGGCAACAATCTGCTCCCGGGTCAAATGCGCTGTCGCGACATATATTGCTGCGACAATGGGAACGAGAATACAATAGCTCGCAACATCAGTTGAAAGAATTGTATTACGGATAAACCGTCGCACCAATGCTTGTGCAGAATAATTCCGATCCATAACGGACCTCCTGTTCAAACAGAATAGTTCTCACAGCAGATCCCCGGATGATTTAATGCCGACTCGCCAACTACGCATGTACTTCAGGTATATTTGTTATGCGTGTTTTATTTTTTTTATGATTAATAATAACAGTGAAAACCTGATTCAGCAACTAATTTTCTCGATATCGGGACAGATCATTTGTCTAAAAACCAGCACCTGCGTCATTCAAGTTCCCATCCGGGAAAAAGTTTATACAAAACAATACAAAATTTTTCAAAAAACTTTGTCATATACCGCTCCTTATCGTCACTACTTTAATAACAGCACCATAACAGCAATGCTTATGGCCCACATCACAGAACAGGTTCATAAAACTGATGATACTAGAATCGACACAAAAAGTGTATGGACTCGAATCCATCATTACTCATGGCATCGCACAGATCGACAGGGACGGGCGGTATATCCAGGTAAATCAGACCTATATGCAGCAACTTAACATGGTCGGACCTCCGGACCTTGTTATTGGGAAATATTTATATGATCTGAACCCTGAAGTAATAATTCGGGAAACCTTTTTTGATTTGATAACCAGTCATGATTACACCTCATCCAAAACACACTCTCATCAAATTGATATTAACGGAAATACACTTTCAATAGGGATATCGTTACTCATACTAAACGGAATTGCCGATGGCGCACTCATCGTTGTCACAGAAATCACAGATGATGCACACACACAGCGTATGATTCGTGACATGTACCGTTCAATTTGCGAAGATCAAAGCGAAATTATAATCCGTATACTTGCAACCGGCCACATCGTGTTCACCAATGAAGCAGCCTGCCGGTTTTTCGGATTATCCAGAAAGGAGATGTACGGTACAATAATAGGGACACGGCACCTTAACAGGCTCCGGGAATTGCTGGATAGCGGACCGGATGTCGCCCAGAAATCTATTATTTACTACAGAAAAGTATCCAGATATATTGACTACACCGCCAGGCTGACATGCGACGAAAAAGGTGAACCATTCCTGTTCACATTTGTCGGACGCGATGTTACCGATTACATTGAAACAATGAACAATCTTGCCCGGCACCTGTATAGCATGGTCACCAACAAAGAACGTGAAGTAATTGAATGCCTCATGAAAAACATGACGAGAAAGGAAATTGCCCATGTTCTCGATATAACCACGAACAGCTATGACACACTGGTAGCAAGAATAAAAAAGCGGTGGGGAACAAGGGACATCAACAACATCATCAATATCATTTCAAAATATTATTTAAACAACATCACCACGGATTTGTGGTGATGCTTTTTTAGCCTGGTTATAAATTAAGAATTGACCATTTCGTATAGACTCATTCTTTACATAAAAAATGCACATATTCTCTTACGTACATTTTCATCAATGAAGTACCAAAACAATAATATCAATGGTTAAGCTTACTTTACCCATACTTATTGTTTTCCGGCACTTTCATTACCAAAATAAATTTTAAAAAATGGAGCTTCCTGTATGAATTTAAAACAAATTAGTTTTTTATTACTCATTCCTCTGATCTTCTTACAATTCGGGTGCTTAAGCACCACCCTTACTTCTGCGAATGTGACCTTTCCGGTAGTACTTGGCCCCGTAAAAAATATCGGGGGGCAACCCGGTTCATCCGATAAACTTCCTCCTGTCACAGGAATGTTTTCAGCAGAAACAAACGAGATTCTTTCCATTTCTACGTCAAATGACGGCAAAACACAGCAAACAACAACTGAGCATATCAAAGAGGGCACCAACAAAATCGATGTTGAAATTATGAAAGTCGCTGCGCAGGGAAATGTTGTTAAAGCAAATAATATTCAAATCGGTTCATATACCATGGTGGGGGCAGGTGTTTACGGCAAGGTTTTTACCGGAATTGAAGGGACTATTCACAATAACACGCCCCAAAACACCAATAAAGCTAATTCCAACTAAAATAGACTGGAGACAAAAATGAGAAAAACAATAATTATTATTTCAATTATTTCGACATTGTCCGCCCTGTTCCTTGCGTGTTCAGGTTCGCGTGCAACAATAAGATTTGAAAATCTTAAATATCCGTGCTCTACAAGTGCTTTTCTTTATGGTCCCAACCAGGAAATTATGGTAAAAGGAAAAGACCTTAAAACAGTGGGGTTTTTCCAGTATGAAAAAAAGTATTGGGGAATTTTATGGTCCGCTGTCCGGTTATCTGATTCCAAAGATGTAATGCAGAAAATGAATCAGGATATTAAAAATTATAACGGTGAAGGAATTATTAATTTAACCGTTGTTGCTGAAACCCATAAAATCAATAACGTTATTCCACTAAATGTTCTTCCGATATGGCCCGGTGCAACAAATGTTAAATTTTATGGCGAAATCGTCAGAAGAAATAATGTAAATTAATTATATATTAGGAGTAAAACACCAATGAATACAAGTAATAGCAAAACCATACGAAGAGGATTCATTTCGCGAAGTCTGATTTATACAAGTATAATCGCTGTATTGTCATTTGCTTCATGTAACACTACACCAGCCCCGCTACCTGACGGAGCAGCAAATGTCAAGATAGTAACCGGAACACAGGAAGTTAGTATTGACCTCTTCCTGAAATGCAGACCAATTGGAACAGTAATAAAAATCGGTCCCAGCAGTGATCCATATATTCTGCAAAGAGTAGTTGTAGAGAAAAAGGGGAACACGGCACAGGTTCTTTATACAGAGGGAAATGCGAGACAAGTACGCATTTGGAATTGCCCCAGAATATAGAAGCATTTAATTGTTAATCAAACTTAACATGGTTATTTCCATTTAGGTTTGCACTAAACAAAGGGGTGAATACATAAATTGTTTCACTCCTTTGTTTTGCAGTAAAATTCTTTAATAATTTTTTCATTATTCTTCGCTATAATAACCCACCAATGTTTTAATTGACATTTCCCCACGCAGCTATATATTTGTATAGTGTACATCTTAATGCAGAGACCACAATGGAAGTACAACAGAAAATATTTCTACATGTCGATATGGACGCATTTTTTGCCTCAATTGAACAGTTAGACAATCCGGAATACCGGGGAAGGCCTGTAGTGGTGGGAGCTGACCCCGAAGGAGGCACCGGCCGGGGGGTAGTGTCCGCCGCAAGCTACGAGGCGCGAAAATTCGGCATTCATTCCGCTATGCCGATATCAGAAGCTTACCGCCGGTGTCTCGGGGGGGTCTTCGTGTATCCCCGTATGCGGCGCTACTCTGAAGTTTCACATGCGATCATGGAAATTCTCGGAACATTTTCTCCTCTCATAGAGCAGATCAGCGTCGACGAGGCTTTTATGGACTGCACCGGTACCGAAAGGCTCTTCGGCCCTCCCCGGGAACTGGGAATGCGGATTAAGGCGGAGATTAAAACAGGGACGGGGCTCACTGCAAGCGTCGGCATCGCGTCAAATAAATCCATCGCAAAAATCGCATCGGACCTTGAAAAACCGGACGGCCTTACCATCTGCCCCTTCGGCAGGGAGCAGGAGTTTTTATCGCCCCTCCCAATCGAAAAGCTGTGGGGTGCCGGCAAAAAGACAGTGCTGTATCTCAATTCAATCGGGCTTCATAAAATTGGTGATATCGCGCGGTCGCCCTGTGATGACATGGAGAAGCGCCTCGGGAAGTGGGGCATCCACCTGTGGATGCTCGCACGGGGAATCGATGACCGGAACATATCTAATGAATATTCGCAAAAATCGATAAGCGAAGAACATACCTTCGGCAAGGACACCAATGATGCCGCAGTTATTGAACAGACACTGTTGTCACTCGCGGACCAGGTTGCCAGACGCACCAGGAAGCACGGCGCAAGAGGACGCACCGTAACCCTGAAAATCCGACTCGAAGGGTTTGATACCTACACCCGAAGCAGGACCCTCCCGTTTCCCGTTAACGATACCTTTACCATCAGGGACACCGCGGAAGAGCTTTTCCGGAAGTTTGACTGCCGGGGGAAAAGGGTGCGCCTGGTCGGTGTTAAAATATCAAACCTCACGGGGAGCGGAGAACAACCGCAGCTTGACCTCTTCGATGCTGCGTCATGCGATTTCGGGCTGGGCCGGAAAGAAAAAATCGAGGAGATACTTGACACGCTCAGAGAAAGGCACGGCAGCCACGTGAAACGCGCATCGCTGCTGGATCAGTGACTACCTCCCTTTCCGGCATGGAATTAACGCAGAAATACAATGTTCAAAGAAGGAAGTTTTTCAGGTATATTCACATACTGCCGTCATATAATCACCCGGCGCCGCCCTATTGGGGCGGCACCGGAGCATATAGCATCAGGACATTCCGCTAAAAGAATATCAGCGTAATGATAATAAACACCGGGATGAGAATAGGTATGCTGTACTTCAGCATATATCCGAAAAAACTCGGCATGTTTACACCGGACTCTTCCGCGATGGATTTCACCATGAAGTTCGGCGCATTACCGATATAGGTATTGGCGCCCATGAA
>JAKQCH010000125.1 GCA_029573825.1 Spirochaetota bacterium
CGTGATTATTTCAATTCTTTAAAGGATATTATCTGGAGCTCGTATTCAACAATTCAGGACAAGGTCCGGATTATCGCCGATATCGAAGATCAGTCCCTGGACCTTGACAGGGCAATACCGGTGGGACTGATCGTGAATGAATTGCTTACCAATGCGATTAAATATGCATTCCCGGAGGGAAATACCGGGGAGATAAACTTTTCATGCAGAAAAAACAGCGATGGGAAATTTCTACTGCAAATCAGTGATAACGGTATCGGGCTTCCGGAGAGTGTGAACCTTGCGAAAAGTGAAACCCTGGGGTTTCAGATCGTGAATGCCCTGGTCCAGCAGATCGGGGGAAGTATTTCCATTGTCAGCGAAGGGGGAACATGCGTTGAGATTGTGTTTTAATTGATATTGTTTCTTACTCAGGTTATCCATCCATTCCGATAGTATAAAATTATTTCAATTCTGTGTTTAATGCCGATGAGGTGAATTGTCTTTTTGGGGAAAATGTTCAGGTAATTAATTACTTTTTTTTTATAATATTTGCACTTTCCTAAACTGTTTTTGTATAAGTCATATACAATAATATGTGATGGGATTTTGCTATGATTATTAGAAAAACCATTTTCTCAACTATCTGTATATGTGTAACATCGCTGTATTTATTTTCCTGCAGTTCAGATGATAGCTCTTCACCGCAGGCCCCTCTGATAGCAGATCATAGTGTTTCTTCACTTACTGTTTTGAAATCAATACCTTCAACAGAAATTTCACGGGTGAAATCAGATTTACATATTGCATACGGTCATACATCTCATGGAAGTCAGATTACTTCAGGTTTGAGCGGTCTCGTCGCATTTATGAATGGCCTGGGGTATGAAAGTAATCTATATTCCGGATTGGACCTCCATGATTACTATGGGAATTTTGGTGGAAGCGGTGTAGATGACCTTGGGAATCCGGATAGAACATCATGGGCGCAGGCAACAAGAGATTACCTCAACGCGAATCCCGGCATCAATGTAATTGTGTGGTCCTGGTGCGGCCAGGTAAGCAGTGCCACCGAAGGAGATATTCAAACATACCTATCGCTTATGAAAGGGCTTGAAACAGATTTTCCTCATGTAAAGTTTGTGTATATGACAGGTCATCTTGATGGGACAGGGCTAACCGGAAACCTTCATCGAAGGAACGAGCAGATCAGGGAATACTGCAGGACGAATAATAAAATACTATTTGATTTTGCTGATATTGAAACATATAATCCAGATGGAGTATATTTCGGTAATCTTAATCCCGATGATGCCTGTGATTATAATGGAGGTAACTGGGCAACTGAATGGCAGGGTTCGCATGTTGAAAATACAGACTGGTATACATGCTCTTCGGCACACAGCCAGCCGTTGAATGCAAACATGAAGGCATATGCATTTTGGTGGCTGCTGGCACGATTGGCTGGCTGGAGTGGTTAGTAATAGACGTTTTTATCAGAGACCTGTACCTTTAATCCTGTGTTCAAACTTGA
This sequence comes from Spirochaetota bacterium, assembly GCA_029573825.1. Taxonomy (GTDB): domain Bacteria; phylum Spirochaetota; class UBA4802; order UBA4802; family JAGODF01; genus JAKQCH01. Next base: position 1,514 of record JAKQCH010000125.1, read on the forward strand.
ATAAAACCCTCAATAAAATGATTGCATTCCCGATGTCTCCCTGTCACTTTCTTTCCCATGATTACCATACAGAATGAAACAACGCGCATCCATTCAATTGACATCTTCCGAGGCCTCACGATTGCTCTGATGATAATTGTAAACAACCAGGGAGATTGGTCCCATGTGTACCGCGTGTTCCGTCATGCGGCATGGCACGGGTGGAGCGGCGCTGATGTGGTGTTTCCGTTTTTCCTTTTTATCATGGGGGTGTCGATATCGTACTCCTTTTCATCGGGATTACGCCTCACCGGGAGGAAGCCGTTTCTTATGGGGAAGATACTGAAGCGTACCCTGATCCTCGTCGCCCTGGGGCTTCTGCTTAACCTTATTCCGGAATTCGATATCGCGACGGTGCGTATTCCCGGTGTTCTTCAGCGCATCGGGCTCTGCTACTGCTTCGGTGCAGTAAGCTTTCTGTTCCTCACAGGTCGCGGCAGATGGATATCCGCAATCGGCATTCTTGTACTGTACGGGTTTTTGCTGAAATATATCACTCCCGGGGGAATTGGGGAGGGGACGCTGGAGCCCGACGGGAATCTCTGTCATATCGTGGACCGGGCACTCTTCCCGGGACATACCTACGAGCATGCTCCGGTCAGAGGATTTGATCCTGAAGGGCTCCTCAGCACATTACCCGCAATAGCTTCCACAATCGGGGGCATCCTTGCGGGGGACGTGATGCGGAGACAAGAGCCTCTCAGGAATAAATGGTTCATTCTTGGGGCGGCAGCGTTGCTGTGTATCGGAACCGGACTGCTCCTCGACAGGTGGATACCCATAAACAAAAATCTCTGGACTCCGTCGTACGCGGTGTTCATGACGGGGTGTGCTCTTGGCCTTATGGCATTTCTCTGGTGGTTTGTCGATGTGAGAGGAGCGGTGAAGTGGGGGATGCCCTTCAGCGTGCTGGGTCTCAACGCAATCGCCGCATATATACTGTCGTCAGCGGCGGGGAAGATCATGGTTCATATACAGGTGCTGCGGGAAGGTGGAGGCGCTGTAACAGTAAAGGCCCTGGTGTATCAGGGCCTTTTTGCGGGGTGGCTGAGTCCCTTCAATGCCTCCACGGCCTATTCCGTGGCGTTCCTCGCATTCTGGATTGCAGTGATGTATCTTCTGTATCGAAAAAACATCATTATAAAAATCTGAAAATTACCGGTTCTTCTTTTTTTTCGGCTTGCTGTATTTTTCAAACGATGACGAGGGCCTTGAGGGACGTTTTCCGGCGCTCTTCTTTTCAGGGGCCCGCTTGTTCCGCGGCTGGCTCCTCGTGTTTCTGGGCTTTCTCTCTTCACGATATGGCTGGTCTTCAAATTTCAGCTTGCTGTCAAAATTCTCGTTTTTGTCATCCATTGCCAGCTGCAGGAGGGATGCGGCGATATCCATGGCGGTGTAATCATCACCCATAAGTTTTTCCACCATTGGTATGTAGGAGGTAACGGTTCCGTTTTCCACAATTTTCTTTATCTTTGTCTTAAAGGAGTTTATCCGTGTTTCTCCGAGATCTTCGAGAGAAGGAATCTGGCGGCGGATTATTTTGATATCGTTGGTGCGCTCAATTCGTTTGAGGCCGTACACCTGCTTCCCCACGACAAAAGTAAATGACTTGCCGCTCTTGCCGGCCCGGGCTGTACGGCCTATGCGGTGGATGTAATCTTCATCATCACGGGGCAGGTCATAGTTGAACACCGCTTCAATGTTGTTAACGTCAATACCCCGGGCGGCGACATCTGTTGCTACAAGGATTTCTACAGTACCGTTTCTGAAACCGTTCATCACCTTGTCCCGCTGCTTCTGGCTTAAATCCCCATGAAGCCCCTCAGCGAAGTATCCCCGCGATTTAAGCAATTCAACAAGATCATCGACCTGTGATTTTGTATTGCAGAACACAAGTGCGAGACGGATATCATGATAGTCCAGGAGACGGGCAAGGGCCTCGGGTTTTGTCTTTTCCTGTATTTCAAAGTACACCTGATCTATTTTCGGCGCGTTGACTTTCTGAAATGTCACATCAATTTTTTTGGGATTGTTTTGATACAGTTTTGTGAGTTTCAGGATATCATCGGACATGGTTGCGGAGAACATAATTGTCTGCCTGTCCTCAGGGGTATCCTGCAGGATGAATTCAATGTCTTCCCTGAATCCCATGTCCAGCATTTCATCTGCTTCGTCAAGGACAACGGTGGTTACTTCATTCAGGTTGATAGTTCCGCGGCGCATGTGGTCCATGGTCCTGCCGGGGGTGCCGATTATTATCTGCGGTTTATTTTTGAGCGCTTTAAACTGACGGTCAATTTCCTGACCACCGTAAATGGGGACCACGGAAACCTTGTCCATGTATTTCATGAGCTTGCGGAATTCCTCGGTGACCTGAATCACGAGTTCCCGCGTGGGGCATAACACGATTGCCTGTATGGTCTTCCTGCTGATGTCAAGTTTTTCGATTGTCGGTATCGCGAAGGCGGCAGTTTTACCTGTTCCCGTCTGGGCCTGTCCGATGAGGTCATGACCTTTCATTATGTATGGTATGGATTCTGACTGGATTGGAGAAGCTTCCTCGAATCCCATGTCGGAGATTGCTTTCTGAATTGGTGCAGATAAAGTTAGTTCGTTAAATTTAAGTTTTTTCATTCTTTTCCTGTGGCTCAGGGCGTGATGCCTGATGCGTGTGAAGTATAAAGGACCTGCGGAGTACTCCGGTTTAATCCCTGATGGGCACTACATCTGATAAAATCGGTTTTACGTATTTGTGCCGGGGGAAAACCTGATTTTTAGAGGGAGATGCTCATAACACTGCCATGATCAAAGATAGCTGCAGTGTTGTCAACATAAATTCATCGTATTAATAATAATTCTGATTGCACCAGGCAGCTCTTCAATAATGAGTAGCTGCAGCGGGGAACCCATGTGACCATGGCAGCCCCCCGCTGCATTTCTGATTTTCCAGTGCTGATTCCCTCAGGAGACGGAATTTAAAACTTCCGTTTTCCCACCATACCCAGAAGATACATCGCAACGCCGGAAAAAATCATCATCCCCGTGAATACTCCCATTGTCAGCATCATTGACCAGCCCCACAGGAGCGGTGCGCTTACGAGGAGCATGCAGGTGATGATAATCGGTGACACGAAAATTATGAGGAACCCCATCTCAAGGGCGACTGATGTTTTGAATTCAGGGTCAACAATCCGGAGGAGCAGGAGACCGGTGGACACGGTCCCCGTAACGGTCCCGAAAATAGAAACAGTGCGTTCAAGGTTGCATGACCAGATTCTTCTTCCAATGAACAACACCACAATCGTTGTAACCAGCGCATTGGCGGCGGCTATTGCCGATATGGGCACAATGTATTGCCAGACAATTGTAAACTTCACCGCCATGACAGTCGCCACAATGAGAAAATCTACGGACCATCCGGTAATACGCCGCTGTACTCCGGGATTGACCAGGTGGTCGATACCGATAACAGACAATATTTTTCGTGTAAGCAGAGCGAGGGCAAGGCCGATGAAGAAAAAGAATCCCCACAGCGTTGTTGCCAGCGCCGGACTCAGGAGTTTGCCGATCAGAAAAACGATATAGTATGCGGCGATATAAATAACTCCCACCATTGCCGCCTGAAAGGCCAGCGTGTCAACATTCCCCGAATGTGTCGATAACTCGCCGGCGGATTCCCGCGCATTTCCCTTTGCTATTATTCCCTTTATGAAGTCAGGTGAGAGCAACTTTCTGCCGTCACTGGCATGGCCGTGACGGATTCCCCAGTTGACGATCGGCACCCCCACAAAAAAAGCGACCAGAAATCCCACTGCGGCGAAGGTGAGTCCGATTGATGCGGCATTTTCAAATCCGAGTTTTTCCCACACCTTGCCGATCGAAAGTGCCTGTCCGGGGCCCTGTACATATCCCAGGGGGAGCAGAAATCCGAATGTTGAGAAGAGATTGTAGCCGCCCACATTGAATGCGAGAACCATGAGGCCGCTCAGAACAGCCTGAAGGGGGAAGATAACTCCCTGCAGCAAGGCCATCCAGAGAGAACCCCTTAACATTTCTTTGTTGCCGGTCTGTTTTATCTCTTCGCTGCTCCGGGCAGTGAGACCCACGGATATAAAGGAAATATTGAAGAGATGGTAGGCAAATGTTTCAAAATGAGTGCTCTCAATATTTATTACACCGCAATTGACAAGGACCATGCCGAAAAGCCCTCCTATCAGACAGCTGGGGATCAGGTATTTTTGTAAAAAGGGGATTGTCGCCCGGAGGATAACGCCTGCGATGAGCATTATGCCGAGCCAGCTGAATATGAGAAGTGATTCAAATGGGAAAGGTGCGTTCATAGTATGCTCCATTGGTCAAAAGTGATTGCAGAAATACCGGTGCTCCAGGCATTGCTTT
>JAKQCH010000126.1 GCA_029573825.1 Spirochaetota bacterium
TATAGTTGCATGTCGAGTGTGCCGTCATCTCGTAAAAATGGCGGAATTAAACTTAAAAGCAAACGAAAATTTAGCACTCGCAGCGTAATTGCTGCGACGTTCGCGGGATACTCTTTCCTCTGGGGTACCCGGGGGCGTCAATTTCAGGGGATAGCTTAGGACAGTGTTTCCGGGTCTTCGGCGAAAACAAAGGGAAATCGGTTCTGAATACGGTTCTCATTCCTGGATACGGGACTTAAATTAAACGAATGAGATAAGCATGTAGACGCTATAGATGTGAGTTGCAGGACGCGGGTTCGACTCCCGCCGTCTCCAGATAAAAAAGCGACGGATAATACCGTCGCTTTTTTTATGATACAAAAACAATTTCAGTCTTTTTCAATAAATTCAAGGTTTTCCAGCTTTTCAATGAAGCGCTGACTCACAAGATCAAAGAGTTTGTGTTTCACTTTATCAAAATCAAACTCGTTGGTAGAAAAATTATCGGACTGGTGATCAAGGTACACCACATTCAGGTTTTTATCAACAATTGTCACCACGGAATCAAAATCTACAAACTGCATTTCCGTGGACGTGACGCCGAATACCTCGTAAAATATCACCCCGCTCAGGCTTTTATCACTGATCAGTTTTTTCAATTCCGCGCTGTTATTGCGGAGATAAAGATTGATTATCCCGAGTGATTTATACCTGAGGAAACTGCTCCGTTCTGAAAACTGGTAAAAGCGGTCTTCGTCCCCTTTCGTATACACCAGTTCTTCGCTCCCTTCTGTGACAATATAAAGCTCTTTCAGGGCCTTCACGCCGGACAGCCATTGCCGAATATTATTTACATATTCATCATGGGCGATCCGGATATTGCGCGGTACCCGCACCACCACAGCCGCTTTCGCAATACCATCTACCCCCGCACTGTTTTCCATTTCCCGCGTGACAGTATACGTCCCGCATGAAATGATCATGCACAACACCGCCGCACAGAAATATCGTATATGCCTCATCGTTTTATCCGCTTTTAGAAAAATATCTACCTGTTACAGCACTATACCGGCATACCCACGTGCCGTAAAGCAATTTTTCCCACAGTACATATACCGCGGGAACGCATTACTGCTGCGAGGCAAGGGCGCGCCCCTTTTCAAAGGCAAAAAGGTTCATATCGACAAATTTTTCCTTTACCATTCCCCTGATAGCAGCAGTCCACTGGTCAAGGGAAAACTCAAGGTAATGAGAGAGAATGCCCAGCATCACAATATTCAGGGCCCGCTTCGATTTCACCTCGGAGAGAACCGGTTCCGCATCGACAATAGTAACGTCCTTCACATTGCTCCGGAGCCACTGATCCAGGTCGCCGGGATATGTCGCGAGACCGGCTTCAACCGGTGCAGGATTGATCTGGAGTTTGTTGATAATCGCCTTCCCTCCCGGACGGAGAAAATCAAGTTTCCGCATAATTTCAAGAAGCTCAAACGATACCACATAATCAGCAGTTCCCCTTTCAATGAGTGGCGAATAAACTTTTTCTCCGTAGCGCACGTGACAATCAACGCTTCCGCCCCGCTGTGCCATTCCATGCACTTCCGATTCTTTCACGTCGTATCCGGCATTCATTGCAACTTCCATCAATATCTTGCTGGCCAGAATCACCCCCTGGCCCCCAACGCCCGCAAAAATAACGTTCTTCATAACATGAGCCCCCTTACTTCATTAGTATACATTTTCGGGTCGATATTATCACTGAAGGCTCAGGCGCCGCCACCTCTTCCCGTACAACCCGTTCGAATTCCTCAACATTTTTGGGATCAATTTTTACGACCCGTCTGACACCAATCGCTTTCACAAGGGCGACAAAATCAAGCTCATGTGTGTCCTCCCCCATAAGGGTTTTCCCCGTTGCGGGATTATCCTGGTGCCCCGTCATCGCGGTGACCCTGTTATCAAGGATGATGACAGTGCCGGTCCCTTTGTTATACACAATATCAATGAGAGGCGTAATGCCGGAATGGATGAAAGTGGAATCCCCGATCACCGCAACGCTGTTCCGCGCCATTTCATCACCCCGTGCAAGCTCAAACCCATGGTGCATGCTGATACTGGCGCCCATACAGCCCTGACTATGCATTGCCGAATACGGAGGCAGCACCGCAAGGGTATAGCATCCGATATCGCCGTTTACCACGACATCAAGCTTCGCCAGTATCTCAAACACGAATCCGTGAGGGCATCCTTTGCAGAGCGCAGGGGGCCGCCCCGGAACGGTATCGCTGTATGCAGGAATATCGCTGAGCGGTTTTTTCCGGTTAAGGGCCATGTCGACAATTTCAGGCGTCAGCTCGCCGAGGAGCGGTATGATCTCTTTCCCTGTTACCTTAAATCCCAGCGCCTTGACATGCTCCTCAATAAACGGGTCGCATTCCTCCACGACATAGAGCTCGTCAACAGCCTCTGCGAATTCCTTTATTCTCTCATCGGGGAGCGGCCAGGTAAATCCTATTTTCAGCACGGAATCATCGGGACACACTTCTTTCACATAATGATACGCAACACCATTGGTGATGATACCGCGCTTCTTATCGCCCCACTCAATTCTATTCAGTTCCGATTTGTTGGAGAACTCACGAAGCTTCTCCATCTGCTCTTCAATAAACCTGTGACGGGGACGAGCGTGAGCCGGTATCATGACATATTTTTTCGGGTTCCGCTCAAAGTCTTTCAGGGGAACATCTTTTTTATCGCCCAGTTCCACAATACCCTGTGAATGGGCAATTCGGGTTGTAATCCGGACGATCACAGGCCTGTCGAACTGCTCCGAGATATCAAACGCAATCTTTGTAAATTCCTTTGCCTCTGCGGGACTTGATGGCTCGATCATGGGTATTTTCGCGGCCCGGGCATAATGACGGTTGTCCTGCTCGTTCTGTGAACTCCATGCGCCGGGATCATCGGCATTTATTATTACCATAGCCCCGTTAACACCGGTATACGAAAACGTGAAAAGAGGGTCCGCCGCGACATTGAGCCCCACATGCTTCATTGCCGCCATTGACCTGGCGCCGGCAACGGAGGACCCCGCTACCACTTCGAGGGCCACCTTTTCATTGGGGGACCACTGTGATTTTATATTCCGGTAGTCCCGTGCAATTGTTTCAAGAATCTCAGTGCTCGGCGTTCCGGGGTATCCCACCGCGACACGGCAGTCAGCCTCATAGGCGCCGCGCGCTATGGCCTCATTTCCCAACATTACCTTTTTCTGCATCTGTTATTCTCCAATTATTTCAATCTTCTTTACGATATTGAAACCCTGTGCAACAAGTACTTTTTTTGCCTCTTCAATGTTGTCAAATCTAAAGATCATGACTGCCTTGTCATGCCTTTTTTCCGTAAAGGCATACATGTACTCGATGTTGAGATTATTCTGCGAGAACATCTCGAGAGCCTTCAGAAGCTCACCCGGGCTGTCATCAATTTCCAGTCCCAGAACTTCCGTTGTGGAACAGGTGAAATGCTTTTCCTTCAATGCGCGCTGCGCCTCTTCAGGGTTATTGACGATCATCCTGACAATGCCGAAATCCGTCACTTCGGCAATTGTCAGAGTTTTGATGTTGATATTTTTCTCCGCCAGCACCTTCAGCGCGCTCTGCAGGTGGCCGGGTTTATTTTCCAGAAATATTGAAAGCTGTTTTACGTTCATGGGATTTCCTCCTTATGGTATGTGATAGTTCCCTGAATGAGTCTATATCCTGCGCCTGTCAACAACACGGACCGCCTTCCCTTCGCTGCGGGGAACTGTCATGGGCTCAACGAGGGTAACTTTTGCTGAAATCCCAAGGGCGCTTCTGAAACGGTCAGATATAAGCTTTGAAAGGTTCTGCATCACTTTCAGTTCGTCTGAAAATATTTTTTCATTCACTTCAACCATTACCTCGATATCATCAAGGGCGCCCTTTCGGTCAAGGATTATCTGGTAATGGGGCTCAACGCCGTCAACAGCCATGAGGACCGACTCTATCTGTGACGGAAATACATTCACACCGCGGATTATCATCATATCATCGGAACGGCCCGTTACCTTCTCCATTTTCACCAGGGTCCTTCCGCATTTGCAGTTATCATGATAGAGCCGGGTAATATCCCGTGAACGGTACCGGATCACCGGGCAGGCCTCTTTCGTAAGGGACGTATAGACGATCTCTCCCGCTTCCCCTTCAGGCAGAACCTCACCTGTTTCAGGATTGATTATCTCCACATAAAAGTGATCTTCAAACACATGAAGTCCGGACTTTTCGCTGCATTCAGCCGACACCCCGGGACCGATCACTTCGCTGAGTCCGTAAATATCGTATGCATCAATACCCAGTCTCGCTTCAATTTCTTTCCGCATCCCTTCGGACCACGGCTCCGCCCCGAAAACTCCCGCTCTGAGTTTTGTGGATCGCATGTCATAGTCCGGCTTTTTCTTGTCGATGTAATCAGCGATATTAAGGGCATAGGATGGGGTACAGGCAATCATGGTTGTACCGAAATCCTTGATAAGCATGAGCTGCCGCTCCGTATTACCGCCGGAAATCGGAACGGTCATGGCTCCAAGCTTCTCCGATCCATAATGGAGCCCAAGCCCGCCGGTGAACAACCCGTATCCATAGGCAACCTGTATGATGTCCTTTTCAGTTGCTCCATAACACACAAGACACCTTGCAACCACCTCAGCGAATACTTCTATATCATTTTTCGTATACCCCACCACCGTCGCATTCCCGGTAGTTCCCGATGAAGAATGTACACGGGCAACCTTTTCCAGGGGTACGGCGAAAAGTCCAAACGGATAGTTGTCACGCATGTTCTGCTTTTCCAGAAAAGGAACACGTTTCATATCATCCAGCGACTTAAACTGATCCGGATGAAACCCCGCTTCGTCAAATTTCTTTTTATAAAGTGGAACGTTCTCATAGGCATGCCGCAGCGACCACCGGAGCCGTTCCAGCTGCACCTCTTTCATTTTTGAT
>JAKQCH010000140.1 GCA_029573825.1 Spirochaetota bacterium
TTTTCATCAGATATGAACACCGCTCCATTTTTATCCACGCCTATACCATGAGGTTGATTAAACGTCGCGGAGTCCGTTGTACCTGTCGCTGAGCCACCTGTTGAATCCGGCGTCAGTTCAGTTACCACAGCATCACCGGGATTACCCGAGGAAGGTATGTCAATCTGTACAATATTATTGCTGCTGCTTCCCGGGTCCGTAGTATAAAGAGTTATTGAATTATCACTGTTGGTTTCAAGTGTAAGCCCATGAGGCTCGGCGAGATCCACACCTGCAGGGAGACTACCAGTAAGGCTTTGCGGTACACCCGCGACCCCTCCTGTCACTGCGACTTTATACACATTCCCTGTTGCCTGATCAGCAACATAAAGGTTCCCTAAATTGTCCGCAGCAATTCCTGTTGGATTATTCAGAACAGCGCTATCCACAAAGGATTCTGTAGTAGTTACTGATCCGTCTTCCGCTACCTCTATCTTCAGGATACTGCCGTCAGTTGAGAATCCTGAGCTCGCTGATCCCATATCCGCCACATACAGCACATCAGTGGTTCCCGTCGTCACCGCGGTAATTCCATCAGGGTGCGTCGTATGGCCGGTAACCGTATCCAAATCAGCTACCACTGTTACCTGTCCATTCGGGTCAATCTTCTTGACTTCACCGCTTGCGACATCAGTTATATATATATTTCCTGAACCGGCCACCGCTACTCCGTCCGGATTGCCGCCGACATCGGCTACGGTTACTACTGAAGTTCCATCATCCGAATTGGAACCGCATGCTGTCATAAACAGTGAAAACAATATGAGTGATAATATTACATATCTCATAGCCACCCCGAAGAAATATTAATTTTCTTACTTAAAAGATAGCCTGTTTTTTCGCAAAAACAACATTTTATTTATAAATAAATATATAAATTTCTTAAATTCAACGTGTAGTAAGATTTGATTCATGAGGGAAAGATAATTCCCGGAAGCGCGGTTATTGAATCCAGCACCACAAGGGCACCTTGAAAATCTCCCCCCGCGGTTAGTCCCCGTGGAATCACGACACAGTCTATACCTGCCGCCTTCGCTGCAGCAAGTCCCCGTTCGGAATCCTCAACCACCACTGCGTCGTCCGCACGTACTCCGGCCCGCTCCAGCGCCAGCAGATACGGCTCCGGATGGGGTTTCGAGTGCTCATAGCTTTCCCGTGTAAGGACAAAATCAAAAAGCGGGATGATATCCGTCTGTGCATGCATGGCGTCAAAGTGGGACTTCCGGCAGCTTGTGACAATTCCCATCGCGTACTGCTCACGCAGGACAATCAACGTTTCCCTTACGCCGTCAATAAGACCGCCGATGTTCTGGAGCATTGAATAGTACAGGCGGTTCCGCTCATTCCTGAAACGCTCGACTTCGTCGGGAGAATAATCAGCAGCGGGAAGCAGTTTCCAGAGCCCCTCACCCTGCCGGAGAAAGTATTCGACGAACATTTCCTCCGTGAGGTCAATTCCTGCCTTTTTAAGAATTTCCCGGTTGGCGCGGTAATAGAGGTGCTCGGTATCAATGAGGACACCGTCGTTATCGAACAGAATTGCCCTGTATCGCTTCTTCGCCATGTCTATGCTTGCCGTAACAATCATCCATGCCGGACTGCGGTCATATCACACCGTTACGGAGGTCTTCTTCCAGTTTATCGAGCCCTTCAATCATCACATTCCGCACCATATCAGCCGTCTCCTGTATGGAAAGGTCTTTAAACGCAGTACAGGGAATCTCCGGCAGTACCCGTATCCGTATCTAGTGTACACCATGGGTCTTCATCTGATGTTTCGGAAGAGCGTCCTTTGTCCCGGTCACCACGATGGGAAGTATCGGGACCTGTTTTTCCTTTGCCAGGGTAAACGCTCCAAGCTTGAAGTCTTTGATCCTTCCGTCCCGGGACCGTGTTCCCTCTGGGAAAAACAGCACGGAACTCCCTTCATCAAGGGTCCGCGAGGAATCCTTCATCATTTTCGCGATGCTCTCTTTATCGCCCCGCTTCAGGCCGATATACCGGTTCAGATACATGTTCCATCCGATCAGGGGGATTTTAAAGATATCGGACTTCGATACAAACTTGAAATGAAAGTACAGGCGGAAAAGGACCAGAATATCAAGCTGTGACTGGTGATTGCAGGTAACCATATAACAGGCGCCGGTACGGATATTATCCCGCCCGGAAACACGTATCCGCCACGTTGGAATTATGTATGTGTAAAAAGCGGCCCAGAAACAGGTCAGCTGCTGCAGCACCACAAGACGTCTGTCAATGAATACCGTCAGAAACCATACGGTAAAGTTTACCACAAAGAAAAAAATCGATGTTACCGCTATAATAAGCAGAATAATAATCGAAGAAATACGGGCTACCATTCTATATCTCCATATAAATGTTCTGTTCAAAAGATAATATACCGTAAAGCAATGCTACACTCCGGAAAAGACAGAAAAAACTGTCTGCAGACTGAAATTTTAGCTATGGCAGGAATTTCATAAACATTACAATTATTTATATACGAATTGTCAATTATATTCGAAAAATAAATTTTTTGTAATATTTTAATAAAACATTCAGCTTTTCTTGCCGCGCAACACTTTAGAAGAACTTCTAATCTCCGCAGATACACCTGATCATACATGCAGCATTTCTCTCTGCACTACTCTCCCCGTATACGGAACACCGCTAAAAAATCAAAAAAAGATTGAAACAAAGACACCCTGCCGATACAGAGTCTATCATCAGAACAAAAATCTGAAATGCGGCCCCGGGCGACAGGAACACTCATTTGTGCCTCCACTGCGCCGGAGCATATTACTATACTACAGAAATCAACAGGATACAGTCATGAAACTCGGAATAATGGGCCTTCCCCAGGTTGGCAAGAAAACTATATTTTCACTGCTCACGGGGATGAGTGTAACACCTGAGCGCTCACAGAAACAGGGAGCCGGGGAAGGATTCGCGGAAATTCTTGACCGGCGTTTTGACGTGCTCGAAAAGATGTATGAACCGAAAAAATCCGTCCGCGCCCGTATAAACATGGAACTTATTCCTGACCTTGATTCCGCCGCCATCAGGGAGGGCGCGATATTCAGGAACATCGCCGATGCCGAGGCGCTCTGCCATGTGGTGCGCGCCTTCGAAGACGATGCGGTTTATCACGTCAGCGGTTCAGTTGATGCGGGGCGCGATATCGAGTCCATTAACTCCGAACTGGTCCTCCACGACCTCCTTTTCATAGAAAAGCGGCTTGAACGGATCGCGAAACAGAAGCAGAAAGATCCCGGCCTGAAAACCGAGGAGGATCTGATGCTCCGATTCAAGGACCACCTCGAATCGGACAAACCCCTCAGGACCCTCGGAGTATCAGACGATGAGCGGAAACTCATTTCAGGATATCCCTTCCTCACCATAAAAACCATGATTGCGGTACTCAATGTGGCTGAGGGTGATATCGGCACTACTGAGCTGCAGCGTTCATGCGAAGAGCGATTCGGCGAAAGCGGCATGGTGTTCATGACGATATCAGCCCGCCTTGAGTCAGAAATTGCTCAGCTCGAGACAGAAGAGGAAAAGAGTGAATTTATGACGGAGGCGGGAATCGAGGAACCGGCGCTGAACCTCCTCACAAAGCTCTGCATGAACGCCCTTGGGCTGATATCATTCTTTACCGTGGGAAAAGATGAGGTACGTCAGTGGCTGATACCGGCTGACTCCCTTGCACCGGAAGCCGCCGGGGCGATACACTCCGATATTCAAAGGGGATTTATCCGCGCCGAGGTCATGAAATACGATGACCTCGTGGAATTAGGTTCAGAGGAGGGCATCAAGAAAGCCGGGCGGTTCCATGTAATGGGAAAAGACTACCCTGTGGAAGACGGCGATATCATCAACTTCCGTTTCAACGTGTAGCTCCATCCCTGTTATCAGGGACGCAGTGAAACAATCAGATTTTCTAAAACAGCCCTTTTTGCACTTTCCGACACAGCATGGGTATATAATCAATAAATATATGTATTGCAATTTTTTACATATAATTGTTTAATACATACCACCAGGCTGAAATTACAGCGGGAGGTCTTATGAAAGCTGAATCACGCACTCTTCGACTTGAAAATGACGGCGCACTGGAATTGTTTTTCGTCGGCACTGGCAGCGCTTTCACGAAACGTCAGTACCAGACAAATCTTCTCATTATAAAAGGGAAGGACCACCTCCTTGTTGACTGCGGCACGAAATGCCCCCAGGCCCTTGCCGAACTTGGATTGCCGGTCACAAACATCAAAAACTTTCTCATCACCCACTCCCATGCTGACCACATCGGGGGGCTGGAGGAAGTTGCCCTCATGGGGCGATACGTGACACACCGGAAACCTGTCATGGTCATCAACGAAACCTATCAGCATATACTCTGGGACATGTCCCTCAGGGGGGGATGCGCGTACAATGAAGAGGAGGCCCAGCAGATGCTCTCATTCATTGATTTCTTTGATATAATCCGCCCCCACTGGCTGCCGGATTTTCCACGGGAAACCTTCAGCGCACGTGTCGGCAGTATCAACCTGAAGATCATGCGCACGAAACATATCCCCGACTCATCCCAGGACTGGCAGAGCTCATTCTGGAGCTGCGGAATAATTATTGACGATAGAATTTTCTTTACCAGCGACACACGGTACGACCCGGAACTGATTGAATATTA
>JAKQCH010000142.1 GCA_029573825.1 Spirochaetota bacterium
GCCGAAGGAGTGCCAGTGCCCCCGCATTTTCGTGATGCCCGTCTTCGTTCCCAGGAGAAACCGCGTCGAAGGGTTCCCCAGGGTGATAATGACTTCCGGCTTAATGATTTCAATCTGTTTAAGGAGGAACCCGCTGCATGCTGCGGTTTCCTCTTCATCCGGCGGCCGATCCCGCTGAAATGCCATGTCTATGGTGGGGCGGCATTTCACGATATTGCATATATAAACATCCTCACGGGTCATCCGCATTCCCTTTTCAATTATCGCTGTTAGAAGCTGCCCGGCCCTTCCCACGAAGGGACGTCCCTGGATATCCTCATCCTTCCCGGGACCTTCGCCAACGAACATAACTCTCGCATCGGGACTCCCTTCACCGAATACGATGGAATTCCTGGTCGCGGAAAGCTTGCATCTCCGGCAGTCCCCGATCTCTTCACGGAGGGAGAAAAGCTTCTTTGCCTTCTCCGATGGACCTGTGTTGTCACTCATATTTATATCCAGCATGATATTCTTCGTTTTATTGCGCCCTGCATTCTGCTGCAGGCATTGAATCCCTCCGTGAGGGCCCGTGATGTCTGACTGAAGTCAAGGGTCGGAAGCCATCCAAGTTCAGGCTGTATGAGCACCGTGGGGCGATAATATTTCAGGAGAAGGGTTGAATTCATATATTCCATGATATCAATGGCCTGAGAAATTGTGGCAAAAATATTCGGCGTGGTGAGCCTCTCCTCCTCCCTTTTCTCCACTCCGATACCAAGCCATGCTTCAACAGACTTTATCCAATGGGCGCCGCGATTATCCAGAATCATGTTAACCTCCGGTGAATTTTTTTCCCTGAGAAGTTCCAGGCCCGTTGACTCCTCCTCACTGTCCCGCCTGATCACCTTTTTGACAATATGCTTCAGCCTCTGCTGGGTCAGGGTGGGATGGAGATTCACCGCGATGGTAAGACCCGCACCCATTTTTTTTACGACATCAATGGGAATTGGATTGGAAACTCCGCCGTCAAGTAAAAACGTTTCATTGTACCGCATAGGGGTAAATACCCCCGGTATGGATACACTTGCCCGCAGGGCGTCAAGAATATTGCCACTGCGAAACACCAGGGGATATCCCGAGTAGTAATCGGTGGCGACAACCGCGACAGGGACCGGAAGGTCCTCTATCTTTGCAGACCGGGGAATATATTTTTTCAGAAAATCAACAAGCTTCCGCCCCTCCATGAGTCCTGTCCGGGGAAACACCGGATCGAAGAGGGAAACCATATCACGCCACTGCATGGAAAGCAGGTCCTCCCGGAACTGCCGGAGTTTACCCGCGCTGTAGATGATCCCCACCACCGCACCGATACTTGATCCCGCGATAAAGTGAATGGGGACACCCACGGACTCCAGATATTCGATCACCGAGATGTGGGCAATCCCCTTTGACCCGCCGCTTCCAAGGGCAAGGCCCACTGACCTGTTTCGGAAATATTTTAACGGATTCAGCATAGTTCACCCATTCAGTATACAGACAGCGCGAACACCCTACCATCTTCATCACGGGCGTCAACAACATTCATTTTGGAATACTATTTATATCTGAAAATACCCCGGGTGAGGGCGGGTTTCCCTGACTCCCGGAACACATCAAAGGGAACTGTTCCTTTTTCAGATGACTCATACCCCACGAGGGTGATAGTGTCTCCGGGGAAAACAGGCTGTGCAAAACGGACAGAAATCCCCCTGATCCTCTCCGTTTCCCCGCCAAGCACCTCGCCGGTAAGGGTATTGCACGCCATCGCCACAAGGCACACACCGTGCATGATAGTCCGCGGCAGTCCCGCCATACGCGCGAAACGGGTGCTCATGTGTATGGGATTTCGATCACCCGAAACCTTTCCATACAGCAGCTGCTGCCCCTCAATGGTGACAATCTTTGTCCTGAATGCCTCCTTCCTCGCCTCTTCCGGGGCTTCCGGCGCCGGTTTCGGTCTGGAGCCGGTACCCCGCACCAGAAAACCCGATACCGCTTCCGAAACAATTTCATTCTCCACATATCCCCGTGTGAGGACATTCACCAGCTCCCCCGCGGGAGTATCCACAAAATCCCGGATCGACATGACAACCCGCAGGCTCTGGCCCGCACGGAAAAGCTTGTTCCATGTCACGCTCTGCTCGCCGTGCACCATCCTGAGGAGATTCATCCTGAGCCCCTTCAGGGTAACGATGCGCCTGAACATCGGATACAGCACGCGCGACATGATAAAGGGAGGCGCAAGGCCATCCCCCTTTTCGTACCTGCTGACATCATCACGTGTCGCGTCAGCATAGGCCTGGATATCCTTCATGGTAATTTCCGGAAAACTACGTTCAAAGGTATACCCCTCCATTTCACGGTTCATGGCTTTAGACCGGTAATTCCGCAGCATTGCGGCAAAAAGCGCTACTGTCGTTGCTCCCATTGCTCTCCCCCTGCATCGTATTTCTACAGCACTGCTTCCCTCGCAGCAATAATGACAAATGGTCATTCAGATATCAAGCAAAACTTTACCACATGGAATTCATCACAGAATTGGTGACGGAATATGAATCAAAAAGAAAACCATACAGCGTTTTTCTGGGGGGGATGATAAAGGACCAGCAGTTACCGGAGATGCTGTATTTGAACAAAATATATGAAAACAAGAAAAAATATTGACACATACATATAGTTTCACTACTTTTGTCCACAGATCGCGAGGTGGAGCAGCTGGTAGCTCGTTGGGCTCATAACCCAAAGGCCGCAGGTTCAAATCCTGCCCTCGCTAATAAGGCGGAGTAGCTCAGTCGGTTAGAGCACACGGCTCATATCCGTGGTGTGGGGGGTTCGAGTCCCTCCTCCGCTACGTTAACAAGATAAAGACCGCTACCCGGCGGATTATTCGGAATCATGAGAAGAAGCTGCGTTTCGCAGCTTCTTCATTTTAAAGTAGGTCTGCGCGGAAAACAGGGCGGTCATTATCAGGACCGAAATATCATCAATCCATCCTATGGGCCCCAGGAAGTCCGGAATAAAATCAATTGGTGATATCGTGTATATCACCCCGGCGCATAGAAATATTACTGAAAGAACAAACCTCCGCCTCGCAGCCTGAAAGCTTGTATCTTCAATGAGTTTCTGCATCGGCCCCCTCCGTTCCATTCAGGAAAAGAAATCTTCTGAGAAATTTCCTTCAGAGAATACACGTTCAAAGAGCGCCATGCAATCTTTTTTTGCAGCGCCTTGTATCGACCCCCAAAAAAGCCGCCCTTTCTGAAAACCCTTTTCTTTATATATTGCTGCTGTTATGCTCATGAAACCATCAAGATTTGCAGGCATTCTGCCGATAAATAAGTATCAGTGAAATAATGAAAAAGGAGGTACAGCGATGAATATTCCGACAGCACCAGGAAACCATGTGATAACCAGCATTGAAATGCTTAACAAGCTCCTGATCGGCATCAACTCTGCGTCTGTGGGCCTCGAAGATAAACTGATTGCACAGAATGTAATTGGACATATCTCAGGAATCGGCGAATGCATCGACAGGCTTGCCTGAAATTGAGGCACTGAACCCGGGTCATATAAACACAGGAAAATAATAGAAAATTGACATAATCAAAAACGCCCCTGACCGCAGAAAGCGGAGGGGCGTTTTTGATTATTAAAAGGAATGTATCGTCAAATATTTATGCAGGTGGTCAGATTTATTCTTTTTATTATTGACCATCGGGAGGTATTGTTTTTAGGATTGGTTGTGAATAGGGAATATTTCATGCATCATCGCGTTTCAACAATACAAACAAAAATACAAACAAAAACCAGCAAACAAATCTTGAAAAGGTTAAAATTTCCTGATTATAATGACAGACAAATTTAAAGACATATACAGAATAGAATCTGCCAGGCTGCAAAACTGGAATTACGGCTGGCGTGGTGCTTATTTTGTCACGATATG
>JAKQCH010000146.1 GCA_029573825.1 Spirochaetota bacterium
AGCTAT
This sequence comes from Spirochaetota bacterium, assembly GCA_029573825.1. Classification (GTDB taxonomy): domain Bacteria; phylum Spirochaetota; class UBA4802; order UBA4802; family JAGODF01; genus JAKQCH01. Next base: position 7 of record JAKQCH010000146.1, read on the forward strand.
AGGGTTATGATTATGAATGCAAAATCTATAGGAATACGTAAACTTAAAGACAACCTAAGCAGCTACCTGAAAGAGGTCGAGGCAGGGACTATAATCCTTGTTTCTGACCGGGACAGAATAATTGCAGAGATTCATGAACCTGGTTTGGGTCTTCATAAGACAGACGACCCTCAGATGAATTCATGGGTAAGGGAGGGAAGAATACATGCCCCCAGAACAGAAAAAACCGTGTGCCCTGAATCACCTGTTAAAATTGCCGGGCTGAACTCTCTGAAATTACTCAATGAAGAACGTGGAGAATGAGCGTCCTCTATGTTGAAACTTCCGCCCTCCTCGCGTGGCTCTTCGGTGAAGAGTCCGCCCCGACCGTAATAGACTGTATCAACAACCATGAGCGAATTATCACCTCCGTGCTCACCCGTCTTGAAACTGAGCGCTCTCTGATGAGGGCCGGGAAAACCGGCCTTATCACTGCTGCAGAAAGACAAAAGCTTCTGGGCCTGTTCCGAAGGGTTTCGTCAGGCTGGTATTATTTTTCTATTTCGGAAGAGGTGCTCTCCCGCTCATGCGGTGAGTTTCCCAATGAACCTGTTCGCAGCCTTGACGCGATCCATCTATCAACGGCCCTTGAGTCGGTCCAGCTCTTCCAGGATGTGAATGTGCTTTCCTTCGACAAAAGGATAGCTGGCAACCTGGAAGCGCTGGGGCTGAAAGCGGCGGTATGAGAGTTTTTATTTCTTTCTGAAAAAATCACCCCCTGTTTAGAGATATATATCCCACCGCGTCCTTTAGACACTATCGTTACCAATGTCCCCCCGGGACTCGGATTTTCTTCATCACAGCCCTGGCGACGCTTTCTTCTTTCAGAAGGCCGGAATTGACCGCTCCACCGCAAAGCACTCTATCAAAGAAGCATATAGCCGCAACAGGTTTGATGTACGGATACGGAACCTCCGGGAATTGTTGAAATAATATCGCCCCCCCAAAAAAGAGAAGGCGCCCACAGGGACACCTTCTTTGCGTTCTTTATATAATAATTCTCTCTGGAATAGCCTCCGATATGAGAGAATCAAATGATATCGAAGTATCAGATGCTGAGCATGGCGCCCGCGTGGATCGCGTTGCTCTTGATGACGGTGTTGTTTTCCTGGTTTGAATAGTTAAAGACATACTCACCGAAAAGACGAACCATTGGAAACACGGTAAACTGCGCGCCAATCCCGTAATAATGCGAATTGAACCACTTGTCGTCCTTTCTTATTCTGCCCTGGGGCGAATCCACTTCGAATTCCTCGTTCACCGCGATACCCATGCGCAGATAGGGATGGATGAAGATGGGAAGCTCAAGGGTCGCCATGATGTCAATTCCCCACATGATACGATCAGCATCGTATGTTACACCTTGCTCTTCATATTCCGAGTTTGTCCGCTGATAGAAGGCGCCGAGTCCTACGCTGAAAAGCATGGGAAGCCCCGTGTTAATATGGCCCAGCATACCCCATTCCCAGCCGTTCATATCGACCTGAGATGCTTCTTTATCAAGGTTCGCATAAGAATAACCGCCGTAAATACCAAAATCAACGATTGCGTAACTGGAAACCGGAATGAACATGAGAATTGCTAAGAGTGCGACGATAATTCTGGTTTTCTTCATTAGAAAATCCCCCTCACTGAAAGTAGATAATTTTTCATTGTAATATAACCGAAATCACCACCCACCGGCAACAATAACGGCTTCAGGCTGATACGCATGTTTTACTGAAATATTAAAGTAACACGGGAACACGGGAAAAGTCAATGAAATTTTTGTCCCGACGTATTTTTTCATTTTACCCTTGATTTTTTAATTTTTCATGTCTACAATCACTCATTTCCATTCATGACAGATCACTATTCAGGAGAAGATTATGGATATCCAGGGCCTTCTGCAGTCAGACATCTACGGAATGCTCTTCATATTTTTAGCGCGGATAATTGATGTCTCCATCGGCACAATCCGGATCATCCTCATTTCCCGCGGATACCGTTACCTGGCCCCGTTCTTCGGATTTTTCGAAGTCCTTGTGTGGATCATTGCCATAACCCATGTAATGAAGAACCTGAACAACACCTGGAGCTATCTGGTATACGCCGGAGGTTTCGCTGCGGGCAACTACATCGGCATGCTCCTTGAGCCGGTAATCGCGATCGGGTATCAGTCGATACGGATCATCACCAGCGAAAAAATTGTTTCCCTTCCTTTAATTCTCAGAAACCAGGGATACGGCGCGACAGTGGTGCGGGGATGGGGCGCCCGCGGAGAGGTGACAATAATTTTTACCGTGGTGCCGCGGCGCAGGGTGAACAGCATTCTGGAGCTCGTGAGCCTGTTTGAACCGAACGCCTTTGTCACCATTGAGGATGTGAAAAAGCGTTATGCCGGTTTTTTCGTTAAGGGAAGAAACTTCTATGAACTCTTCGGAAGAAACATCGCAAAAAAGAAATAGTGTCATACCGCCCGCTATTCTTTTTTCATGTCGATACGACCGCGGGTATTAGAGCAGGACGCCCCTTTTTTCATGGATCTTCCGCACCACGTCGGACGTGATGTCCGCGATGTCCTTGCAGCCCGTGAGTATCATCGCCTTCCCCAGTTCCCGCTTCAGGTTCTCAAGATAGAAGGACACCCCGCGGGCCCCCATGCCGATCGCCGCGAAGGCGATTGGACGGCCGATAAGGACATAGTCCGCTCCCAGGGCAAGGGCCTTCAGGATATCAACACCCGTCCGGAACCCTCCGTCAATGATGATGCGCACGTGGCCCTTCACTTCATCAACAATTTCTTCAAGGACATCCATGGTCCCCGCCATTTCGTCAAGGACACGGCCCCCGTGGTTTGATATAACAATGGCATGGGCCCCTGATTCAGCCGCCAGTATCGCATCACGGACATTCATGATTCCCTTCAGGACAAAAGGGATCTGTGTGGACGACGAAAGATACTTCAGCTCGGCGGGACTTTTTGCGCACACCGCCTGGTTTTTCATCGCCATTGTTTTGAAGACAACGGCGTCAATGTCCATTCCCACCGCAATGGCCCGGGCCTTTTCCGCGGCGTGTATTCTGGTAATAATTTCCTCGTTATCGGCGCGGGGCTTGAAGATGGGGACACCCATGCCCTCGAATTCCGAAATCGCCTGTATGCCGATCTTGTACTTGTCGGGAGTCGCGCCGTCACCAACGAACGCGATGGTCCCGGCGTCCAGGCACCCTTCCACCACAGCGAGATTGTAGTCGAGCTCATCGACGGCGCCTCCCATGTTGGTCACCGC
>JAKQCH010000153.1 GCA_029573825.1 Spirochaetota bacterium
CTGTTCGTGGGCGTCCCGTATCACCTCGAAGGTGAAGGTCTGGGGTGTCTGGGTGTAATAGAGCGTCTTCCGGTCCGGGATCTCAGCGGCAAAGCCTTTGGCTCCCACGGTGACCGTGTCGATCGCGGGCACGTACACACCGGCAGCTCCGTACTCTGACGCGGCTTCAATCGAACGGGTGATAATGTCCGCGGTGATAAAGGGACGCGCCGCGTCATGGATCAGGATGATATCGCCCCCCGAAAAAGAATGCCCTGTTACGGCGTTATATGATGATCCCTGGCGCGTCTCTCCCCCGGGAAGCACACCGATGAGTTTTCCGATACCGTGCTCCGCCGCGATACTGCGGATGCGGCCGATATAGTCCCGGTGGCTCACCGCGAGGATGCCGGTGATATCGCGGTGGGAGTTAAAAGCCTCCATGGCCCAGGCAATCACCGGACGCCCCTCAAGGGGAAGGAACTGCTTGGGGAGCTCCGCTCCCATCCTGATGCTGGTTCCTCCCGCCAGTATCACCCCGAACACCTGTGCCATACCTTCTCTTCCGCTCCGAAATCATTCAAAATATTTTCAGATTCGTACCGGAGCCCATTGGAGAAATCAAGGACTTTTTCGCCCGTCGTATCATGAACAGCGCAATCTCATCCCAGAAGATCAAGAAGCCACTGGAGTTTGCCGCGCTTCAGCCCGATCGCCGCCTCGGGACAGATTTCCATGCAGCAGTAGCAGCGGATGCATTTCTGATAATCGTACACCGGCACGGAACCTTTTCCGGGAACTTTCGCTTTCGTGATTGCCCCTGCGGGACAGATTTCCATGCACTGATAGCAGAGGGTACACCGGACCTTTGAGGGGACCGGTTTTTCCACGATGAGGTTTTTTAAAAAATTTCCCAGGGGGATGTCCGATCCTGATTTTTTTACCGGTATGAAATTCCGGATGGTAAAGGCGCTCAGGGGATCACCCTTCATCTCAATTTCATCCATGCGCGCGGCGCCCAGTCCGCGCTCGCCCGCCCGTGTCACCGTAAACGCCTGACTGACATCAAGACCGGCAAGTGTGGTGGCGATATAGTCCACCGCCACGGCGTCGCGCCCGCCGAGGACCGCCCCGACATGGCGGGGCTTCCCGCTGGTGCGGGGTCCCTTCCCCTCCATGGCAATCACCGCGTCCATGAGGGTAATGACCTCCTTCCCCTTCGTGAGGTCGCCGATAACCGCACCGTAGTAGTCCAGCATAAATGTCGAAAACTCATCTTTGTTTTTCGCGCGCATGTGCCACTGCGCTTTACTCAGTCCCGGGATGAGGCCGAAGAGATTTTTCACGGCACCCGTGATATAGGTGATACCGTGGGTCTTGAACTTCGGGAGATTGAAAACAATGTCAGCACCGGATGCCGCTGTGGCGACTTCAAAGCGTTTGAAGCGGACTCCCTCGTCGTTGTGAATTACCATGGTCTCAGTGAGGTCCGCGACATCTATATTGTTTTCAGCAATGATTTCATCGTACCCGGTTTTCTTCAACACCCGCTGAAGCGGCATCGCGGCGGGGGACTCCACCAGCACCGGATGGCCTCCATTTTCTGCGATGATCTTCACCACGGCACGGAAAAATTCCCGGTCCGTCACCACCGCCTTCTCCCTCGGCACACCGGTGAGGAGGTTTGGTTTAACCAGGACCCGCGCATCTTTCAGCGAGCTGAGGTCAAATCCGATGTTCACCAAGGTCTGGATGAGCTTCTCCTGCAGGAGTTCCTGTTCATACGATTCGCACTGCACCAGTGAAACTGTTTTCATGACTGCATTCCTTTATCTCTTTGATGTTATGGTAACATGATGTATTTCCACCAGTTATTCAATATTTTTTTTGAATAGTATTCAGTAAAATCACGGTTCGCATTATTTAACCATTGACAGGAAGTATGCAAAAGCATTTTATAATAAATCAACAGCGCCCTCATCTTCACTATAAATATTGGATATTACAGCATGATACAAAAATTTATGGTTATATCGGCGATTGTACTATCCGGGTGTATGACAGCTTATTTGGCTTTTTTTGCCGCGAAGAGAAGAAAATCCGCGGGAGCCCTGGCGTTCAGCGGCCTAATGGCTTCAACGACAATATATTCCTGGGCCTACGCATTCGAACTGACAAGAACCACAGTCACTGGCATTAAACTGTGTCTGATGGTGGAATATATCGGAATTTCCGCTCTCCCCGCGTTTCTCATAATTCATTCTTTCCGGTATACTGGAAAAGACAAATGGCTGCGCCCTTCCCTGTACGGAGTGTTGCTCCTGTTCTCCGGCTGCACCCTGGTACTGAATATCACCAATGACTTTCATCACCTCTTTTATAGAGCTATTTCTTTTTCCGTAATACAGGGTTTGTCCATCACACAGCTCCAGAAGGGCCCGTGGTACTGGGTCCATATTGTATACCTGAATGTCGGAATATTATCCGTAAACATCCTCTTCCTGGAGATGCTTATTCGGGCGCAGTATCATTACAGGAAACAGGCTGCTGCGATGCTGCTCGGGACCCTCATCCCCTGGATTTCGCTCATCACCTACCTCGGCGGATACACCCCCTACGGCATTGACCCGTTACCAATTGCCTTCGGGCTCATGGGCCCTGTTTTCGGTCTCGGCATGTTCCGCTTCAGGCTTCTCGATATCGTACCTATCGCACGCCATTTTGTGTTCGAAAGCATGCGCGACCCGGTGCTGGTGCTGGACAACCAAAACAGGATTGCCGATTACAATCAGGCAGCGAAAGAAGTTTTTTCCGTATTTCCAAAGAGCATCATCGGGGAACCTGTTGAAGATGCCCTGGGGGACTTCAATAAACTTATCAACACCATACATTCAGGGTCTGATGAGCAGATAGAAATTATGGATAATGATAAAAATAATCCACGGTATTTCCAGACCACCATTTCAACAATATTCACGCACGGTAAACTTCCTGTTGGAAGGGTTCTTACTTTTCTTGACATCTCCCAGCAGACACTGCTGAGAAAGAAGCTGGAGAATCTTGCCATAACAGATGAACTGACGGGACTCATTAACCGCCGCTATTTTACTGAAGCAGGTGAGAATGAGATTTCGCAGGCTGAACGGCATGCAAGGCCCATCTCGCTACTCATGATGGACATCGACCACTTTAAAACAGTCAATGACACCTGGGGACATGCCGCGGGAGACCTGATATTACAGGAAGTTACCGCAGCCTGCGCCTCCAGTCTGCGGGGCTCCGACCTCTTTGCCCGGTGGGGAGGCGAGGAATTCACCCTTCTGCTCCCCGAAACAGATCATAAACATGCCATGCT
>JAKQCH010000157.1 GCA_029573825.1 Spirochaetota bacterium
ACCAAAGAGCTCTGGGAGTTTATGGACCACAATGAAATGTTTATGGGCTTTGAGATTGAGAAAGTCAATGATCCAAACTGGATTTCTCAAAATGACAACATGGTGTCGGTAAATAACGCCCTCATGGTTGACCTCACCGGGCAGGTGGCATCGGAATCTATTGGTACAACCCAGTATAGCGCGACAGGGGGGCAGGTTAACTTCGTCCAGGGTGCGCAGCGTGCGAAGAACGGCAAGAGTATACTTGCACTTCCTTCCACCAGAGTGGATAAGGAAGGAAAGGTTTATTCACGTATACTCCCCACATTTCCCGAGGGAACCATAGTAACCGCATCACGGAATGACGTCCAATGGATTGTTACCGAATATGGAGCTACCAATCTCTATAATAAATCTGTATCGTACCGCGCGAAGGAGCTTATAAGAATTTCTCATCCCGACTTCAGGGAGCAGATGACATTTGAGGCCAAAAAGATCGGCTGGCTGTAATAATAGTATCATGCTCCTCTTCCGTGGTTTCCCGCCACGGAAGGGAGTATTACATTCCCTGCATTCATAAAACTTCTGTTCAGTATGTAAAGTACTGTTATACACTCCCTCCGCGATGTTTTCTGGTGCATGATAAAAATTTCTGCACGGTTAACAATGTATTTTCGGGAACCAGCATGTCAGCTCACATGTATTCACGGCGATTTATTATTCCCTGTATCTTCTTATTGTGAAGCTGCATTTTTTTATTGACATATTAGAACCAATATTCTAATATGTATCAATGGGCAGAAAAGCACACTTTACGAATGAACAGTTTTATTCCGCAGCGATGAGCCGGGTTGCCGAAAACGGTCCGGAATCGGTGACTGTTGCGTCAATAGCAGAGGCAATCGGGGCACCGGTAGGTTCGGTGTATCATCGCTTCTCCTCAAGAGAGATGATTATGGCGGGATTGTGGCTCAGCATTGCGGAATCATTTCAGAAAGGATTTCTGGAAATTCTGGATGCCGGCCACTGCATAGCGGCATCACTTTATACACCGCAATGGGTACGGAGAAATCCGATTGAAAGTAAAATACTGCTGTTATACCGCCGGGAGGAGCTGATCGGAGGAGAATGGCCGGAGCAGGTTCGGGAACGGGCGGAGGGGCTGGAACAGGAATTACGAAGCGGCCTTAATTCATTTGTAAAAAAACAATTCGGGCGTTGTTCAGAGAAAAACATCCGGAGGATGGTATTCGCACTTATTGATGTGCCACTGGCTTCTGTACGGCGTCATCTTGAGAATGATGAAACACCACCTGAATATGTTGATGAACTTGTCAGGGAAACATGTATCACAATGATGGAGGTCCGGAATGAAAATATTTAATGTTCACGAAAGAAGACTTTCTTTATCTGTTGAACGGGCAGGGGCTGCTATTGACAGCCTTACAAAAAAAAATGACTGCCTCTGGCCGAGTTACCGGTGGCCCGCCATGGAGTTCGATGGTCCCCTCAGGGAGGGAGTATCAGGCGGCCACGGACCTGTTAAATATTCAGTTGCTGAATATATTCCGGGGAAAAGAATCGTGTTCAGTTTCGATGAATCAGGTGTGGTGGCCGGCATTGATGGGAGACATTATTTTGAAGTGGTTCCCCGCCGTAAAAAAGTGATTCTGCGCCATGTTCTTGAAGGTGAGTGCGGTTTGAAAGACTGGCTCTTGTGGCATGCGTTTATCGGGCCCTGTCATGACGCGCTCCTTGAGGACGGCCTTGACCTGGCGGAGAATACTCTGACGGGAAGCAGTAAAAAGACGAGGCTTGGGTTGCGGGTGAAATTGCTTCGGAAAATTATTGCAGGGAAAAAGACCGGTGCAGAAACTTCATGAGTGGTGTCGGTAGCGCGGATATTTGTTTCATGCGCGAAAAGATTCACTCCTCAAACCTCTCCAATTCTTCCCATCTCCTGAAGAGCCGTTCAATTTCCTCCTCAAGGGAATTGAGTTCATTTTTCAGGTCTGTGACCTTTTCACTCCTCTCCTGATAAAATGAAGGGTTTCCAAGAAGATCA
>JAKQCH010000158.1 GCA_029573825.1 Spirochaetota bacterium
CAAATCTGTCTAAAACAGCTCCGCAAAGCCTTGGAAATTCAGGGTGCTATTTCAGATTTCAATTTATTTTGGACAGCAGTGATTGGAGCTTTTTGAAACGATTAAAAATTATAGCCATAATTAATAGACATGTCAAGCAAAAATTCGACTAGAATTTATAGATCTACTCATTTCACCGGCAAGAAATCCGCTTATAAAGACTGGATCTGTCCGCATATTTAAGGATGGTCTTCTCATAGTCATGTGACACAGCGGCATGGCGTCGTGTGAAGGGATAGCGATTACGCCATCCCAAAGTGGTACAGGGAAAATGTGATCCCTTGATATGCATTCACATTGATATATCTCTAATCAGGCAAACTGCCTTATCTGAAAATCAGCGGAGAATGAACTTGAAAAACTTTTTTCGGATATGTCATGATTAGCCCCATTGCAGCGTTTAGCTTTATAGAAGAATCGCAAAAAAGGAGATCAGGTTGTGAACGATGACGAACTGATGGAACTCATAAAAAATGACGACGAGGCAGCATTCAGGATCCTTTATGCCCGCTGGGGCAGGCGCATCATGTCATATGCCTCCCGGGCGCTTCAGAACAGGGTGGAGGCCGAAGACGTAGTGCAGGAGACATTTATGGCTCTTTATAGGTTCAGAAAACGCTATGAAGAGAAGGGCCGTCTCCCTTCCTTTCTGTTCAGGATCGCCGGTAATGCAGTCAGAAGCCGGTTCCGTTCCAGAAATCCAATACCGGTGGAAGATCTGGACGATTTTCAACCCGATCCAATTTATGAAAATACTGCAGATGTGAAAATTGATATTGAAAAGGCCCTCGGTCAATTGCCTTTCCAGCAGAGAGAGGCCCTCCTTCTGGCGGTCATGGGCGATATGACCTACAAGGAGATCGGGGCTCTGACCGGCAGTTCAGAATCTGCCGTAGCCCAGAGAATATGCCGTGCACGGCGAAAACTTTACGAAATAATGGTTCCCAAACGGGAAGGTGAATGACAGATGACTGAAAAATGCGAAAGAATGGAATTGCTGATATCAAAAATGCTCGACGGAGAAGTTTCTTCCGGCGAAAAGGAAGAAATTTTCCGGCATCAGGCGGAATGCCGGCACTGCAGGGATTTTTACGAAAAACATCTTCAATGCAGCGAATTTTTGGCGGGTTCCCAGGAAGGTCTCGACCTGCCTGCGTGTCCGGTCATTTCAAAAGATCCCGTACGGTCATCCATGCCTTTTTATCTGAAATCGGCAGCTGCGGTGATGCTTCTTGCACTGTTCTTTTACGGAGGTTTTTTGACGGGGGGCAGAAGGGCTCTGAACAATATACCTTCCTACGCCAGAGTCGGAGTGCCCGCTGTATGGACAAAATCTTCTGCCTCTCTGGTGACGGACACAAGACAATTATCTCCCCTTCAGGGCCTTATAAGCGAATACCAGCTTCTGATAGGGGAAGAACTGGGCAAAGAGGAAGTGGACTGGCAGAAGGTACGGATCATGGTTGAAACCCTCGGTTCCCTGAGAACGGATCTTGAGATCCTTGCTCTTCATAAGGGCTCCCTGGGTGAAATGGACCATAAAAAAGGCTCGCCTCGGGAGACCTGGCAGCAGATGATGGGGATTAAAACACAGGAAAAGTCTCTTTAGAGCTTTTCGGAAGGAGGAGCAGCATGATACGCAAAAAGGCAGCTGTTTGCATGGTTGGATTGCTGGCCGCAATTACAGTATTTGGAAGCGTTCCTGCCAGTGCGGAGGAAGTGCAGCCCATTGCAGCGAGGGTCATGGTCCGGGCAATGATGAATGAAGGCATACAAGAGGGTACAGCGAAGAGGATCGCCGAGAAAAACAGGTTTATGGTGCAGATGTGTGTCGATGTGCTTGAGCGGGAACAGAAGCAGACGAAACTTCAGGAGAAGACCCACGACCGGCTGCAGATGAGGGAACACATGGAAGAAAGGGTGGGTGCCGCTTTCGGGAGAGCCATGGCTGCCAGCTGCAAAAATCAGGGAGAAGAGAAAGCCTTTCAGGCTGGAATGGCCATGTTTTCAGCTGTCAGAAGAGGGTTATCCCCTGAAGGCGCAGCTTCTTCCGTCGAAATTCTTTCAGAAAACGGGTATGAAATTGAGAAGAT
>JAKQCH010000171.1 GCA_029573825.1 Spirochaetota bacterium
AAAGCGAAATACGAGGTGCATTGTGATGACTGAAGGCGGTCTTATCCTTGTGGTTGATGATGAAGTACAGATCCGCAGGTTTCTCAAAATAAGCCTGGAATCAGGCGGCTACAAAGTCGTCGAAACAGAAACAGGAAAGGAGGGGATAACACAGGCTGCCACCATCAGCCCGGACGTGATAATCTTAGACCTCGGGCTTCCTGACATGGAGGGGCTGGAGTTTGTACAAAAAGTCCGTGAGTGGTCAAAAATACCGATCATCGTGCTCACGGTTAAGGATTCGGACAGTGACAAAGTGCTGCTCCTGGACAACGGCGCTGATGACTACCTGACAAAACCCTTCAGCATTAACGAGTTGAAAGCGAGAATCCGCGTCGCCTACCGGCATAAGTACAGGAAAGAGGAACCATATATTTTTGAATCCGGGAAGCTTGCTATTGATTTCAGCACGCGCATCGTGAAGAAAAACGGCGAAAAGATCAAGCTGACGCCGAAGGAATACGCAGTGCTGTCGCTGCTGGCACGGAATGCCGGCAAGGTCCTCACCCAGAATTATATTCTACGGGAATTGTGGGGCCCCTACTTTCAGGAAGAGTCCCAATACCTGCGAATTTATATAATGCAGATCAGAAGAAAAATCGAAGAGGAGCCGGGAAACCCGAAAATAATTATTACCGAACCCGGCGTCGGATACCGCCTCATCGACGAAAGCGGGTCCGGCGGGTAACAATCGGGGAGGGTTGGCCGGGGGGCCGACTCTGCAGAAGTACCTACTTCACCGAATGGCTCCCGTCAGCATTCACCGTCACATGAACAGTGACGTCCTTCGCTGAATCCTGTTTCTGTATCCCCCTCAGTACAGTGTCCGTGAGATAATCCACATAGTCCAGCAGGTCATCGGGTTTCCCGTGCAGAAGCCGGTGCACCACCATGTGCTCGATGGCTCCCAGCACCATTGATGTCGCCACGCCTATCCGTATGGAGGGGTCAAATTCTCCCGATGCAATGCCGTCCCGGATAATGTCCGGGATCATGCGGTAGGTTTCCTGTATTATGCGGTACGCTTCGGTATCGACAAACTTGCGGTTCTGCTTCAGGATCAGCATTGCCACCGATGCGTAGTCCGGGTGGCTCTGCCAGAACCAGAGGTAGTGATATATAAGGCTCCGGAGTTTATTGCCGGCGCCGCGCACATGGGCAAGATGAAATTCGAGAAACTCCTTCTCTTCCAGGGTAAGTTCCCCCGGTATGGAGAAGAGAAGCTCCTCCTTGGACGCGAAGTATTCATAGATCGTGGCGTCCGAGAGCCCCGCTTCTTTCGCGATGTCTGAAATCGTGGACTCCTGAAATCCGCTCCTCGCGAATACCTTTTCAGCAGCCCGCTGTATCTGGTCTCGCCGCGCCTCAGATTTTGATGATACCGCCATATCTACCCCGCCCTGTATATATTTTCATGTAAAAATGCACCTGTAACAATATACAATATCTTTTTATAGAGGGGCAATGATTTTTTATATTTTTTCTTATTGCCGATATAAATTTATTGACTAATTCCTCATGGAACTATAAATTACTTACGATACCAACACGAAATTTACATCATACCCCTGTGCAGGAGCACTCCGACATGGAACACAACGAGCTCTACACGTCGCTGAAAAAACACCTGGACGCCATGCCGGCGGGGTTTCCCGACTGCCTCGACAGCGCCGAAATAAAGCTCCTGCGGAAATTCTATACCCCGGAGCAGGCGCGGACAGCCCTTGCCTTCACCGCCATGCCGGAGCCGGTTTCAGCAATAGCGGGACGCCTTAAAATTGACGAGCAGGAAGCGGCGGAGGTCATTGAACAGATGGCGAAGGAAGGGCTCCTCTTCCGGGTCCGCACGTCAAAGGGGCCTCTGTACTGCCAGCCGAATTTCATAATGGGAATTTACGAATGGCATGTACACACCATCGACAAAGAAACGGCGGAACTCGCCGACCGCTACTATGAGGGCATGTTTGAGCGCCACTGGCGCGGAAAGGAAACAAAGCAGCTCCGCGTGGTCCCGGTGAACACTTCCATTATTCAGAAAGATACGGTACGAAGCTACGACAACATCCGCGACCTTGTGCGGGGATCGGGAAAAGGGCCCTATGCCGTCGCACCCTGCATCTGCCGCGTGGAGCAGATGAAAAAAGGCAACACCGTGACCCGCCCCCTTGAAACATGCCTCACCTTCGGGTACACAGCGAAATACTACACTGAAAACGGCATCGGCCGCGAGCTCACGGAAGAGGAGCTCATGGCGAAACTCGATGAATGCGAAAAGGCTGCCCTGGTGCCATTCGGCACCAACTCACAGGAAATCACCAACATGTGCATGTGCGACAGCGACTCATGCCAGCTTTTCAGGATACTGAAATCATACAGCCGTCCGGCGGAAGAAGTACACAGCGCCTACCGGGCGGAAATTGATCCGTCACAATGCTCCGGCTGCGGTGTATGCGCGACGCGGTGCCAGGTGGACGCCATACTTGAAACCGGAGAAGCATCCACGAAACCGGGGAAACACGCCTATGCCGTCATTGAAGAACGCTGCATCGGCTGCGGACTCTGCGTGCAGCGGTGCCCCGCAGCGGCGGTGGCCATGGTGCGGAAAGAAACAGTTCCCGATGTTCCGGAAAACATTTTTGCCATGTACGGAAGAATGGCAAAAGAACGCGGGTCGATATAACACTACGGCGGGGAGCCGGGCATCACACCAATGGAGGAAATCATGACAGACAATACATTCAGGACACTGCAGAAGACACTGGACACCTACTCCCTGGGCTTCCCTCCCACGGAATCCGGCGTGGAACTGGAACTGCTCCGTGAACTCTTCACGGAAGATGAGGCGCGGTTTTTTCTAAAACTTTCCCCGAAGCTGGAAACACCGGAAGACATCGCCGCCCGCCTGGAACTTCCCGTCGAAGAGGTACGGGACCGGGCCGAGGACATGGCCTCCCGTGGGCTCCTGTTCCGCCTCAGGAAGGGCGATACCGCGCGGTACGGCGCGATCCCCTTTATGCACGGCCTTGTGGAGTTCAGCACCCCTTCCATGACCCCGCGTATGGCGGAGCTCCTTGAGAAATATTTCCATGAAGCATTCAATGAAGCGATTTCCAGAAGTTCGGGCCTTTTTCTGCGGACAATACCCATTGGGCAGTCCGTCACCCCGGAACAGCACGTGGCATCCTTCGATGATGCCGTGGAAATCCTGAAACAGTCGGACCCCATTGTGGTGACGGAATGCACCTGCCGCAAACAGAAAGGCATCCTTGAGAGGAGCTGCGGCAAGCCCCTTGAAGCATGTTTCATGTTCGGCTCCATGGGGAAATACTATATTGACAATAATATCGGACGCCAGGTTTCCCTTGACGAGGCCCTTGCGATAGTAAAGGAATGCAATGAAGCGGGACTGGTGATCCAGCCCGGCACCTCGCAGAACCCCGCGGGGATGTGCAACTGCTGCGGCGACTGCTGCGCGGTACTTGCGGGACTGAAGCTCCTCCCGAAACCCGCGGAGGCGGTTTTCAGCAACCACTATGCCGTCGCGGACGACGACCTCTGCACCGGCTGCGGCGCCTGTATTGACCGCTGCCAGATGGAAGCGCTCACGCTCAGCGACAGCACCGGCCTTATACAGGTCAACAACGACCGCTGCATCGGGTGCGGCCTCTGCATAACCGCATGTCCCGCAGGGGCGCTGACACTCGCCGACAAGGAGGAAGGGAAGCGCCTTACCCCTCCCGCATCGAACTTCGAGCAGATGATGATACTGGCGCAGAAGAGGGGAATTATCTGAGTCATCAACACAACGCCTTCACCTGCTAACGGAGCTGTCCCCTGCGCCCTGTTTCAATGTTTTCTTCAAGCAGGGTTTTCTTCAGCTCCTGTTCCCGTTCACCATGGTGTTTCGCTTCAATCTCGGCCTCAAGGAGAGACTGCTCCAGCTCCCGCCGCCGGGATTCCTCAATATTCTCCTCAAGGAGGCTTTTCCGGAGTTCAGCGATTCTCTCCTGCCTTTTCTTTTCTTCAATTTCCTGTTCCATCAGGGACATTTCATCAGCCTGCCTCCGCCCCTCCTCAATATTTATCTCAAGAAGGCTTTTCCTGAGTTCCGCTTCCCGTTCCTGTTTTTTCTTTTCTTCAATCTCGCGTTCAAGCAGGGATATTTCATCGGCACGTTTCCTGGCTTCATCTATGTTGACCTCGAGGGGACCCTTCCGCATCTCCTCCTCCCGTTCCTGTTTTCTCTTTTCCTCAATCTCACGTTCCAGAAGGGATATTTCGTCCGCACGTTTCCGGGCTTCATCTATGTTGACCTCGAGGGGACCCTTCCGGAGCTCAGCCTCGCGCTGCAGCCGTTTTCTCTCCGCCACAACAGCCTCAAGAGATTCCGTAAGGCTTTCTTCATCGGGGAGAGTACGCTTTCCTCGCATACGGGGCGAAACACCTTCAATGCTGGTTTTCTTCCTTCCCGCACCTTTCCGCGATGCCATGGCATTACCTCCTTTACACCTGTTATTCATAATATACATATACGAAAGGGGCGATGTCACCATTTATTGCTTGCAATTGGTTCACTATATGGATTATCCTTGCTTCAGCCATTGATTACGAAAACAGGAACACGATGGAACCCTTTCACAATAAAAATCAGCTCCTTGATGCGTTTCTCAAGGCGATGAAAGATATAAATGAAGAACTCGGGATCAGCTATATCGAGGTGCTTTCTAAAAATGGTGAGGATATTCAGCAGCGAAATTCTTTAAAGTTTTCCCCTGATTTCACAGAAATTCAGTTTAAAGATATAATGTCACGGGCGGGGAAATGGGTTCATGGCGACACGCTCCCCAGAGACCTGTCATTCGGTGCGGACGGAAATCACCACTGCAGAATTTATCCCCTTGAAACAAACGGCCATATTTACGGGTTCTGCATTTTCCAGAAACGCACTCACTTCAACACCGGCACAGAGATGCTCCTTTCATTTATTGTCAAAGCACTCCATCTCCTCGACGCATCTACCCCTGTAGAAGAA
>JAKQCH010000194.1 GCA_029573825.1 Spirochaetota bacterium
GGCTATTGATTTAAGGAGTTCGGCAGTAGAATTGACCTGTTCTTCTGAAAGTAACATAATGTGCCTCTGTGATGATGACATTTTAGTATTGAAAGATTTTATAAAAAAGTATACGCTTTGTCAATATATTTTATTGAATTATTGACAAAAATAATAATGCAAACTTATATAATTTTTTCAGATATATTATTGCATGATTAACATGTTTTTTAATTAAAAAGGAACACAACATTCAGTATTTGGTGTGTTCCTTTTTAATCCATTTGATAAAAAAATGTTTCTATAAAGAATATATTTCTAATACTAATTAATGAACCTGTTGATAGATATGTTCCGCCGGGTTCGCTGTAATGATGTTTGAAAATGAAAAATATTCATATACATTCATCATTATCAGGGTTTTTTGAAAAGAGGGAGATGAGTTGAGTACAAGATTGCCGCCCCTCTCTTCAACTTCATTTTTAACAAATATCAGAAATCCTATAAATGATGAATGAACTTTTTTTGTTTCGGTCAGATCAAATACAAGATTAGATATTTTATTTTCTCTTTCAAGCCTGTTGAGATACTGTGGGACACTGCAGAAATCAATTTCTTCAGGGAACTTCCATGTTGAATTATCCATCCGTGGACCCTCTTTATTGTTATATTTACCCTTATGCTGTAATTATCGAAAGAATTGCTTAAATTATTAAGTGAAAAAAATAGTGTAGAAAATTAAACATGAATTATGGTTTTGTGCAGTATCTTTCAGGATTCAGGCTATAGAAAGCTCTCCTGATGAAATATTTTACAATTTTCTGTATGCGGTAAAATTACAAAAAAAAATATATAACATTGTATATTTTGTTGTAAAAAAATTAAAAATACTTGAAAAATTATGAACAGAATATTTATTGGAAAGAGATAATGGTTTATGCTATCATGTCAGTGAACCCTGTTCGAAGAAGGCATTATGATGAGGCTTCTAAAGTCAAAAGACCATAAAAAAGAGATTGATGTTGTAGCTGACCTTGATCATTTGAGGAAACTCTTCATTATGCCTGATTCCCCGGATAAGTTCCTTCAGTTCGGGAATGAACTTCTTGATTTAATTCACAATTTTTTTAAAGAAAAAGGCGGTATACACAGTGCAATATCGCTCCCCGAACTTGCAAAATTATTTTCAAATATTGATATTCCCCTAAAACCGCACCTCTGGACAGATATTCTTCAGGAATTGAAGAATAATATCATTGCTCATTCTGTTAAAGTAGGGAGTCCGTACTATATTGGTCACATGACCAGTGCGATTCCTTATTTTATGATCCTTCTCGAAATGATAATCGCCGCACTGAACCAGAACCAGGTAAAAATCGAAACCGCGAAGGCGTCAACATTTCTTGAACGTGAATTTATTTCATGGATCCACCGGCTGGTCTTTGTCCGCTCAGAGCGTTTTTACAAGAAAAATATACAAAATCCCCGTATCGCCCTGGGCAATGTAACGGTTGACGGCACTATATCAAACCTGACCGCTCTCATGGTTGCCAGGAACAAGGCTTTTCCTGCTGAAGGAAGATTTCCCGGAATAAGGAAAGCCGGACTGTATGACGCATATAATTATTATAATTGTAAAAAAGCGGTCATTCTGGTTTCCAAAAGAGGTCATTATTCCATTGATAAAATTGCCCGGATACTTGGACTTGGTGAGGATAGTGTAATAAAGGTACCCGTTGACTCAAGGAACAAAATTGATATCGGGGAATTGCGGAGGATCTGCAATGAAATCAGTGAGAGCAATCGTAATAGTGAACAGAAGACAAAAATAATATCGCTGATCGGCATTGCCGGAACAACCGAAACCGGCAATGTGGACAACCTCTATGAACTGAAAGAAGTGGCGGATGAACAGGATACTTTTTTTCATGTTGATGCCGCGTGGGGCGGATCGCTTCTCATGGTTGAGAAATACCGACATATGTTTAAGGGGATTGAGTGCGCTGACTCTGTCAGTTTTGATGCCCACAAGCTGTTGTATTCTCCCCTTTCCATGGGGGTCGTAATTTTCCGTCGGGAAACTGACAGCAACTATTTAAAGCATACTTCGAATTATATTATCCGCAGGGACTCTGTGGACCAGGGACGGTTTTCAGTTGAAGGATCGCGCCCCTTTTCCTGTCTGAAACCCTGGGTTACTATTAAGATGTTCGGCACGGAAGGCTTTAAGGTTCTCTTTGACCATGCCTTTGATTTGACCTATGTCCTCAGGGGGCTGGTCGAAGGTCATGACAGTTTTGAACAGATGAATTTTCCGGAGCTTTTTATATTTAATTACCGGTTTGTTCCGCGGAAGGTCCGTGAAAAGCTCGATATGCTTATGCGTGAGAAGAACCATATCAATGAAAAGAAACGGAGTGTCGCGACGATTCGCATCAAACGGATCAATCATGTGCTGAATCAGCTGAATATTGAATTGCATCGTGCAATTCGTCAGGAGGACAACAGTTTTGTGTCACGGACTATTCTCGAGTCCACACGATATGAACCGCAAAAGATAGTTGTCCTCAGAGCCTTAACTATCAACCCCCTTACAACTTCAGAAGTGCTCAGGGAGATAATTGATGAGCAGAACAGGCTGGGGACTAAAATTTATAACAATGAATTTGCCAAACAGCTCGAAAATCTTTAAACACATTTGTTTTCCTCTCATTTTCCTGTTTGTAATTATTGCTTCACACCCGCTGAATAGTACTACGGATGAATACCGGGGCTGTATCGTGCGTGACGGCCGCGTGTATATCCATGACTCACAGGCATTTCGTGAATTTATTATTCCGGGTTATACTCACGGTGCAGTTATTCGGGAGAAGATTGTCTATTATCTTCGGGCTGAAAGCGTCAATAGTCCTGTTCTTTATGCCGGTTACAGGAATATCGCAGGAGATGTTGCTGTTGACCGGAAAGTTCCCCGGGAATTCGAGGGCATACAGATTAAAAAAATTGATGCCGGTACCTCGGCAGTATTTTTTCTCAGTACAGAATCGAACCAAAGCGCCGATTCCGGCGGTATGCTTTACGGCTATGATTTTAATTCCCTTGAAACGTCTCTGCGTAAAAATGTTCATGATTTTATTATATTAAATAATGTGCTTCTAATGATTCGGAAAAAAGAGGGAAGGTATTATCTGGAAAGCGCCGGTGACGAGCTGCCTCTGTCGGTTGAGGGAACGCCCGGTTTTTCAGATGTTATTGCCGGAGGTGTTGCTGTTATCTCGGGAGGCGGTGATAGGGAGATTGTGGATACCGTCCGGATGAAGAGTGTGTATCTTTATTCTGAGAACAGACGTTATATGCTGCCGGAAAAATACAATCTGGAAATCAGGGCAGTCGATGAAGGGAATGCCGGACAGAAAATGATTTTCTACAAGATCGATATTGACGGTTCCGCGAAAGGTAGGACGAAAACGGCTCTTTCGCAGCTTCCTCTTGTTTTTCGTGAAAAGATTGAGGAAAACAGTTATCATATAATAACTCTTGAACGATGGGAGCTTAACAATGCTCACAAGCAGTACATGCGGGTGAATAATATACATCAGCCCGATTCAATGAAGGTTTATATACCGGAAAATAGAGTAATGATCCTGAATGTGATTTTTAACGGAAAAAAATATTCTGTTCGGCAGTCATTTGCCGAAGAGTAATTTTCTGCAATAGCAATAAAAAAACCCGCCTGATCGCGGGTTTTTTTATTGCTTGTATGTGTACCTTACTGGTAATCGTTAAGACGTTGTGTTCTCATCTCATCACGTTCCACAACTTCCTTCATGTGTTTGTACTCCGGTGATTGGACGCCATACTCAATTTTAACCGCAGTGAGGAGGTATTCGTTCTTCTTCTGTTTGGAGTGAATTATCTGATCCTCTGACACGCCGCGTGATTTTGCAAGCACCCCTTCAACAGAGGCGTAGGAACTTGCAAGATATTTGTATGCCCATACGTCTTCTTTGGTCCGGCTGTCAATGGTGATGTAGCGTTCAAGAACCGGTATACATGGTCTGTAGTTGTGGAGGTCATGCTGTGTGGAAACATATACCTGAAAAAGCTTTATCTTGAACTCTTTATAGGTCTTGTTTTTTGTCACATATTCTTTATTAACTTCCTCGATGCCATCAAGATAATTTATTGACCTTGTCAGATAGGTGACCGCTTTCGTTTTTGCTTCCTGTTTTCTCATTATGACACGTCGGTTTAACTGATTCAGTCTGTCAACTTCCTGCCAGTGCCACCGCTCGTTGAGGTGTTTCCCCTGTTTATTCTTTTCAACCATTCGGCGGACATCCTGCTCCATATCCTCCAGAATATCAAGAGCCTTGGAATATTCGTCTCTGGCAAGCTTGAGCCTGTCATCTGCATACTTAATATTGAATTTCTCAAGGTCTTTCATCGCCTTGATATACGGTTGGAAATCCTTTATTCTCCAGCCTGTGATGCCGTTCTGGTTTTCCTCACCGACTACCTGCTGTTGCTGTTCCTGCTTCGGCTGCGCATTGACATCGGAAGCGTAAAAACACGATGCTGCAACAGCTCCACAAATGAGCATTTTATAAAGGCGATTTAATGTTATAGGCGTTTTCATAAATAATAACCCTACCCCTGGTTTGAGTATTTTGTGTATTCAATTAATTATGTCGGCAATTGTTAGAGAAAAGTTGATTTTTTTATTACAAATCAACGGTAAAGAGAAAAATATTGAATCTGTTAACTGTAAAAATAAACATGGAATAAAGTATATTATTATTGAAAAAAAATCTATAATTATTTCTGATAATAACCGGCCAGAGGATATTTTTTTTACTCATATTTTATTGACGAAAGCCGCTTGATTTGTTGGATTATAATTCCATAATGAGTTTACACTATGATTGAATTCGGGGAAGCTATCCGCAGCCGTAAACCTGTACGGCTGGTGGCATATTCCGTGAGCCCGAAGATCGAACTCGCGGTAAAGAGAGTTTTATACTCCTGCCTCAAGGAAACCGGATGCGAAGTGCTTCATGATTCACTGTATACCGCAGTAAAAGAATTGCTGATCAATGCGGTAAAAGCGAACTATAAGAATATATATTTCGAGAATTATTCATCGAAAAATAAAGCCGAGGAGATTGTTTCCTACAATACCGCCCTGGAGCTTTTCAAGCTTGAATTAGAGAGAGACGAAGGTACCTATCTTTCGAATATGGCCAGAGAACGCAATATGAATGCGGAAATTGTATGGCGGCATATTGGGGAAAATATGCGTGTGGATGTGATCAACCCTGTTTCCATGACGGAACTTGAAATTCATAACGTACAGAAGAAGCTGGATTTTGCGCGGCGATGCGATGATATACGTGAATACTTCATGAATGAAGAAGATGACCCTAATCAGGAGGGTGCGGGACTTGGGCTGATCCTTATCATGATGATCCTCAAAAGTCTTGGGGGCGGTGATGAAAATTTTAAAATATTCTCTGAGAACGGGAAAACAGTTGCGACTCTTATTGTCCCGATGACGGAACAAACCCTGATACACTACCGGAAACATGTTGAATAAACAGATTCCATCAGGGTTGCTGTGACGTTATTGGTTATGGTAATCCTCTGAACTGATACCAGGCACACATTACACAGACGGGAGACAACAGCCGGAATGGACGCAATGACACTCGCATTTTCTCCATGCCCCAATGATACCTTTATCTTTCATGCAATGCTTCACGGTCTGGTTGATACTGAAGGGTTGTCTTTTAACCCATACATACATGATGTGGAAGACCTGAACAGAAATGCCTGTGAGGGACGTTTTCATATAACTAAACTTTCTATTCACGCATATCTCCTGCTGCAGAATAACTATTGTATGCTTGATGCAGGGGCGGCCCTGGGATTCGGATGCGGACCGGTTCTTGTTGCGAGGGAGGACAGTGTTTTCAATCAGAAGAGGGATTCCCTGAAGGATGCAGTAATAGCAATCCCCGGTGAATATACCACTGCTCATCTCCTGCTGAAATTATGGTTCCCGGGGCTTCATACCGTTTCAACACGGTTCAATGCAATAATGCCGGGAGTGCGCGACGGCGTGTATGACGCGGGACTCATTATTCATGAAGGACGATTCGTCTACCCTCGTTATGGGCTGAGAAAAATTGTTGACCTCGGGGAATGGTGGGAACAGGAGACGGGAATGCCGATACCGCTGGGTTGTATTGCGATCCGGAGAGACCTTATGGAGCATCATGAACGCGTGGGGCGTATAATATCAGAATCGGCTGCATTCGCACAGCGGAATCCGGGACAGTCCCGCAGCTATATCTGCTCCCATGCGCAGGAAATGGATGATGCTGTTATTCGTGAGCACATAGCGTTATATGTGAATGATTTTTCTCTTTCTCTGGGAGAGGAGGGGATGAAGGCTGTTATAATTCTTGAGGAGATGGCGCGATGCAGGGGAATACTGCCGTAGGGCTGGTGATGGCGACATATCTTGAGGCGCAGCCGTTCATTGAATCTATGCCGATGGAGGAGGAGGGACGCAGGCCTTTCAGGGTTTTTCGCGGGGGTGATATCATTCTGGTAATCTCAGGCATCGGAAAGACAAATGCCGCTGTTGCCGCATCGTATCTTATTATGCAATACAACGTCACGGTGATTTACAACGCAGGCGCTGCCGGTGCAGTCATTGCCGGTATTCAGCTGGGTGATATCTTCCATATAAAAAAGGTCGTTGAATATGACAGGCCGAAAATGTCCGGTGGCGGGATGCGGTTTGTGACTCCATCGGTGATGGAGGGGCACGAGACAGCGGTCCTCGCGACACAGGATGTTCCGGTTATCAGCGGGGAGTTCAGGAGCCGTGTTTCGGAACATGCAGCCCTGGTAGATATGGAAGGAGCCGCTGTTGTCCACGCATGCGGGCTTTACGCGATTCCCTGCTATCTTTTTAAAATTGTCAGCGATACGGTGTCCGATCAGAACGGCCGGAACATCGTAGAAAATATTGCAGCAGTGAGGAATGATCTCTATTCATATATGGTTGAACATGTGCTGGGGTGATGTGCGGGAGCCTCTTTTCGGAACTGCCGCATTCCAGGTATGCCGATGTATCGACATCAGACACGTTTTTTTAGTTCATTAAGAATATCTGCATCAATGACCCGTGCGAGGCTTTGAAAAAGATTGTCTCTGCTCGTTCCTGAAGAAATGTCCCGTTGTGCCGCAACGGTGAGCGCAGAAACGATTTTTTCACGTGTTAAAGTATCCATGTGCACCTCATAGCGAAATTTATGGTGAATGATATAATACGTCGGAATCTTTCTCATGTACCTTAACAATCAATTTTGTAACCGGGGGTAATGTCTGCTGCGGTGCTCTCTGATCGACATTGTCTGATAATTGATGAAATAAGGATAACCAATATTTTATCCTTGACGTATTATAGTAATTATTATAAGGAAATGCTGTAGTACACATATTTTATCATTGATAACACTGTTGCTGCAGGAAAATACGTGTTTGTGGGAAATACAGAGTACTGGCTGCTGGAAATATTTCTGCGGAACAATCTTCGAATAAAAAACATATAAAAAACTGTTTTGTGCGGATAAAAAATAGACCCGTACCGAACGTGAAATCAGAAATCTATGAAGCTGTGGCGTCCTGTGATGTTGTATTGTCGAAATACATGATTGATGATTCTCTCCATTTAAAAGGAAATACTTTATGAAAAACACAGCAGAGTTGCTGGATATGACTATTGAAAAAGCCAGCAAATCACCACATATACCAAATCTGGTCGTTTCCAGAATTGTAAAACTGATTTCAGGGGGAATACTGAAACCGGGCGACAAACTTCCCTCAGAGCTGGAGATGACACGGCGGTTCGGAATCAGCAGAATCTCACTGCGGGAAGCGATGAAACTTCTTGAGGCGAAGGGCTATATCGAGTCATTGGGAAGGAAGGGGAAGCGGATTAAATCAGTGGTTCACAATGCGGTGACGTCTCAGATCGAAGAACTGATATCGGTTGACCAGAATAACAAGTGGCAGCTGTTGAAGGTTCGGAAAATTCTTGACTCCGAGGGGGCGTTTCTCGCGGCCAGCGGTGCAACGCCTGAACAGCTTGAAAAGTTTGATATCTTCACAAAAGAATGTGATCGAATCGGGATTGATGATCTCATTTTTCAGGAAGAGGGCGAAAAGCTGTATGCGGATTTTTACAAATACATTGCGATGGCCACAAATAATACTGTATTTGCTCATCTCATGCGGTCAATATCGCAGATGCTCCATCATGCGATACCATACAGCAGATCAATCCTGCAGGAAGTTGAGAACAGCTCACGGTCATTGTACGAGCAGCACTGCGTGATTCTTAACGCCATCCAGAAGGGTGAGCCCCTTCTCGCGAAGGAAGCTGTTGCTGCGCATATTGACTGGCTTGAGGCCGTTTTAAGAAAACCATTGAAGGTGTGATATATTGCCATGAAACTAATTGTAATAAGTGACATACACGGGTCAATGCCCTTTGTTGAAGCTGTGCTTGATGAAGTTGAAAAGGCAGATCATGTTGTTATTGCGGGTGATATCTCCGGGCGGGGAGACAACAGGCAAGCTGAATCAATTATTTCCGTCATAGAAAAAAGAAACAGCAGCATCATCGCGGTTCATGGCAACTGGGATGACGGTAATGTCATTGCGATGCTTACTGAACGGGGTTACAGCGTTCACGGCGATGGTAGAATAATTGATGGTGTTGGTTTTTTCGGAGTTGGAGGGTCGGGGCCGACTCCGATGAATACTCCCACCGAATACGATGAAGAAACGATAGCCGGATTACTGACTTCAGGATATGCAAAGGTTGCCGGCTGTGCGACGAAGGTCCTTATTACACACGCCCCGCCGAGGGGGCTGCGGGACCGGACATTTCTGCTGGTGAGGGGCGGAAGCACCAGCGTGAGAAGCTTTATCGATCAATCGGATGTGCAGGTTTGTATCTGCGGTCATATTCACGAAGCCAGGGGAATTGAAAAACATGAAAAAGTGACTGTTGTCAATCCCGGAAGCCTGAAAAGCGGTAAATATGCACATGTTGCGTTGAACGGCATTCCGGATATCACACTCCACCGCATTAAAAAAGAGAAGTGAGTTCTTTTTAGTATTGACTTTTTGTTGCGTTTTTGTAGTTTTGCAACAAAATTTGTGAAATGTGTCACATCTATATTTGTTTTTCCCGTTCCGGGAAAACATGATAACTATGGAACTATTATGAGTCGAAGAAGTAAGAGAATATTGGTAGTCGGGTCTATTTTCCTCATCACAGGCATGCTTTCTCAGGGATATGCATATAAATTTGATTTCGTAACTGTTACCGATATTGTCAGGAAAGTTAAAAAGAAATTTTCTGAAGTTGATTCATATCAGGCAAACTTTGTAATTAATTCTGAAAAGCTGGGGAGGACATCACGGCAGACCGGAATTATAAAGTATAAAGCTGAGAACAGAATGATAATTGATTTCTATGCGCCGCAGCGACACAGCATTGTGTCAAACGGGAAAATGATGTGGATACATATACCTTCAATGAATGTTGTTGCTGAACAGAGTTTGAAATCAGATTCAGGGTCTCTTTTCTCCTCGGGGACAAAGAGTGGACTTCGGAGGCTTTTTTCAAAATATCACTATCGGTTCTCCGGTAAAGAGCAGCCGGCGATCCAGCCTGATGGTTCGAAGGCTTACGTGCTTTTCTTAAAGCAGAAGGAAAGCCGCGGGGGATTCCGGACACTGAAGTTGTGGATTTCGGATCAATTTATGATAACCCGTGCTTTTGGTACAACAGCAACGGGTAAAAAGGTTGAAATTGAGTTCAATGATATAAAGACGGATGTTTCATTTTCAAACGGTATGTTCAGATTTGATATCCCTTCAAATGCGCGGGTAATTAAGAATCCAATGATTTCAGAGGAGTAGGTCGTGGAAAGTATCGGTGAAAGATTAAGAAATGCAAGGGAGGCGAAAAAGCTTTCCCTTAAGGATGTTGCCAGGGAAACAAATATCCCTTCCCGTTATGTTGAGGCCCTCGAAGATGAGGAATTCGAGAGGTTTCCCGGTGAAACCTATGTGATTGGTTTCCTTCGCTCGTACGTTGACTATCTGAAGCTTGACAGCGATGAATTTATTCAGGCCTATAAAGGATATAAAATTGGCGAAAGCACAACACCAATTGCTGAGCTGACGCGCCCGACACGGTCACCTGTGATGATTAATCTCTCAACGCTGATGGGGAAGTATAAAAACTATCTTTATATAGGTGCGATAGCTTTTTCGGTTCTAATTGTTATTATTGTATTCAGTTCGATGTATTCTTCAGGTGTCCGTATCAGTGACAGCGATACCCTTGACCAGATAAAGAGTGAATCAACAAGGAAGAAGTCATATATTGGAAATTATACCAAACTTATGCTGCGCAATGATGTCGGATATGCGATTGTTTCAAAAAATGAAGGGGTGTTTTTCTCGGTAGATCAGCGTGATGCGATGTTTATACTGCGTGACATTAAAGAAAGGAACAGCGTGGAACTGGAGATATCACCCGGTAATGTAAAAGAGATAATCGTGAAGGACCAGCCCCGTCTTGTCACCATAAAAGGGTGTCCCCGTGAGGTAGAGTTTACGCTGAAAGCTGTTGCGGATAACAGCGCCAATATAAAAGTCCGCCTCGGGAAGAGAATTGACGGCGTGGAAGTTGCTCCTGCTGATGCAGATCAGAAAAATGTTGGAGTTGCGGCATCACGGGTAATTGCCAGAGATGAAAAGAACCTGAATATTATTCTGGAAGCGGAATTTTCCCAGAAATCGTTTATCGAAGTTTATCTTGACGGTATGATGAAACGGCGCGGCATGATTCGCGAAGGTGTGAAAGAACGCTGGCAGGCCACCAGCCATGTGCAGGTGCGTATCGGCAATGCGGGCGGTGTGAAGATTAAGATAAATGGAAAGGACTACAACTGGGGAGGTCCCGGTACTGTGGCCAATAAAATAATAACCTGGAAGAAGGACCATGCGGACCCGAATGTTTACCATATTGTGGTCAAAGACTGGTAGAATGTGGTTTTACCGCAGGAAATATCCTACTATATAATATCTCTCGGGTGCGCAAAAAACCTTGTTGATTCAGAACGGATACACGGCATCTTGTATGATGCCGGTTTTTGTGAGTCTGAATCGTCCTCTGATGCGGACATCATTATTATCAATACCTGCGGTTTCATCGAAGATGCCAAGCGTGAATCAATTGATGTTATTCTTGATGCCATTGAAAGTGTTGTTGATGGACGCGAAAGCAGGAATAATGATAATCCGGAAAAATTCAGTCAGCGTGTTGTAGCAGCGGGATGTCTGGTAGAGCGGTATTCACGGGAGATCAGGGAGGAAATCCCTGAGATCGATTTTCTCTACGGCATCCTTGATGGAAATTTTGTTCCATCCTTCTGTAGGGAATTCGGTATTGATTTTCATGGCGATACAGATACTCCGAGGAAACCCCTGGTTCCGGGGCTCCCTTATTCATACATTAAAATATCTGAAGGGTGCTCCAATAACTGCAGTTACTGCGCTATTCCTCTTATCCGCGGTCCCGTACGTTCGTTTCCCTTTGAAAAAATTATACAGGATGTTCATGAAGCTGTAGATACTGGTGCCTGTGAAATGATAATTATCGCACAGGATATTATGGCTTATTCGTGGGAAGGTGAAACGCTGACATCCCTCGTTCAGTCAGTTTCAGAGGTTCCCGGTGTACAGTGGGTACGCCTCATGTACTGTCATCCCGACCGTCTCACTGACGAAGTGTTGGACTTAATGTATGGTAATGAGAAGGTGGTGCGTTACCTGGATCTGCCGTTTCAGCATGTTAACAGCCGGATCCTCCAGGCTATGAATCGAAAGGGGAGTTACGGGATATATATGGACCTGATAAATAAAATACGGGATCGTGTACCCGGGGTCCATATCCGGTCCACTTTTATGGTGGGATTTCCGGGAGAAACTGAAGAAGATTTCAGAGAGCTTATGTCTTTTATCAGAGAGGCCAAACTTGAACGGGTGGGATGTTTTATGTATTCACCTGAAGAGGATACTGAAGCAGCCCTTCTTAATGGGAAGATCCCGCTTCGGGTAAAGACAAAACGCTATGATGAATTGATGGCGGTGCAGAAAAAGATATCAGTTGATGTTATGAACGGCATGATCGGCCGGACATTGCACGCACTTGTTGAAGAACAGGTGGATGAGCGCACCTGGATATGCAGGACAGAATTTGATGCTCCGGAAGTTGACGGTATTTTTTACTTGACTGCAGAAAATATATCTGTTAATAAAATTGTGAATGTGTACGTGACCGATGCGGTTGAGTATGACCTTATTGGAGTGCTGGCATAGCGGTGTGCTCTGTGGTGGTTGTAGAGGTGGTGTCGAGGTCGCGCAGTAAAAAATTTACAGATTCCCGATTATGTTAACCAGGGTTGTAATCTGAATTTTCGTTTTGACGGGTTCTGCAGCGAGTGTCAATAATGAATGTCCGAGTTTTTAACATACCGAATATGCTTTCCATCCTCCGCATTGTGCTGATTCCTCTTTTTCTATATCTGATTTTTAAGAGGACAGGTGAGGCGCTGATGTGGGGGCTTGCCGTTTTCATTATTGCCTCTTTCACCGATCTTCTTGACGGCTGGAGTGCCCGCAAACTTCAGCAGGAGACGAGTATCGGACAGTTTCTTGATCCCCTCGCGGATAAGTTCCTGGTTATTTCCGCTTTTCTCGCGCTTTTGTATCTTGATCCCCTTATTCCTTTCTGGATGATTGTCATCATTGTTGCCAGGGACCTGCTGATTACCGTGATGAGGTATCTTGCAATACGAAAAGGAACTGTGCTGAAGACCAGCAGATTCGGCAAGGTGAAAACCGCCTTCCAGATGTTTTCCATCGTTGTGATCCTCATGGTTTTTTATTTCAGGTTTTCCGGGGTTAATGTGGCCCATAGTTTTGATATGGATGGGTATATAAAACTTGATGTGGTATTAGAAATATTACTGTCTGATCATCCCGATAAACTTCTCATCGTTTCACCATATCTGATGATGCTGATAGTAACTATTATGACAGCTCTTTCAGGAATCAGGTATTTTTTTACAAACTGGAGGATTCTTCTTCCCCCGTATTCTGCGGTTGAAGGAGAATAGCGCTGATGTGGTGGAAGGAATTGTTGTTTACCGCATTCTATTCGGGATATTTCCCCAAAGCTCCCGGCACTGCGGGAACCGTGGTGGCTCTGACATTATATCTGGTGGAGTATGCGGTATTCGGAAATGTGTCGTGGATAGTGAATTGTGCGGTTGTGCTGTGCGGAGTATATCCCGCAATTAAACTCGGTGATGCCGCTGAAAAATATTATGGCACCAAAGACCCTCAGGAAGTTGTCCTTGATGAAGTGCTGGGATACTGGATCACTGTTTTATTTTATCCTTTCAGCTGGAAAATCGCGGTGACTGCATTTTTTCTATTCCGGCTCTACGATGTAATTAAGCCTTTCCCGGCACGGAAACTACAGGATCTTTCCGGAGGTCTCGGAATTATGATAGACGATTATATTGCCGGGATATATGCGAACCTGACGTTGCTTCTGCTGATATTTTTGTCAGGATTTACGTGCTTTTCGTTTTTTTAAGATATTTTTTCCTGGAGATTTGTATGGGTAGATATCGTATGTTGCCTGCCGGCATGATATTGACAATAGTCCTTTCCGTTACGGGTGTATACGGGCAGGATAAAATGACCTCTGGCGGTGTACTGCCGCCTTCCCCTGAAGTGAAGAATACTGATTTCTGTGCTGAATGCCATAAAACGCAGCGGGGAAAGACAGGTATTGTTGTTTCAATATGGTCCGGGAGTATCCATGCGAAAAATAACGGTTCCTGCAACCGGTGCCATGGGGGAAATCCCAATAC
>JAKQCH010000199.1 GCA_029573825.1 Spirochaetota bacterium
GCAAGACCGTTTTCCCGGGATTTAAACCAGTCGGTATTATATATAACATTTTCATTTTCCGGAAATAACGCGACATAGAAAATATCTGTTTCAACAAGGTCCTGAAAAAAGTGTGTGCCAAAGGACAGTTCAGGAATAAAATCATCACGCATCAGGGCTATCTCAACGAGAACAGCAATATTATTTATTTCAGAAAAACGCACCGGAACACCGAGGGAGGGGGTTGTTGTTCCCCATCTGCCGGGACCCATGAGCATGGTAGGGTTGCTTTCCCTGTCGCTGCATTGTCTGTTCAGCTTTCCGATGAGGCGGGCGATATCATATTTCTGTGTTTGAGAAAGGGCGCTGTAACCGTATGGATCGACATAGATTATCCGTGATACTGGCTGGGATATATTGCCACCTAAAAAATTTCCTTCAGATGAAAACAAGATACGGTTTCCCGGGATGTTTTTCGGTATGCTTACGGGTTTTCCCTGCATCTTCGTCTGTTGAGGGCGGCACTGCAGAAGATTGATTCGATAATTTCCATCACTGCCGAAATTTATGGTGAACTCGATATCAACAGGATAGTCGTATGCGGATTCAAGGGTAGAGAGAATATGTTTCATGTTTTCAGAGAAATTTGTTTGAGCAAGGAGATTGTCAAAATTAATTATCCATGATTGCTTATTACGCATACCGTGATCATGCATTTGCGATTCAGCTTCAGAGTCGCGCTCGGCCATGAGTTCAATATTATTAAGTGTTATATGATCGGTAAGATCGGATATGTACTGTGTTTCAATTGTATTATCTTTAATATTCAGCAGATCAATTTTGTGCTGTGAAAAGTTACGGGCATCATTGATTCCTCCGTATGGTTTTACAAGGGGGTCATCAAGTGCAACAATTCTGGGGTAATCACCATCGGTACGGTTAACAGCACGAGTGCCAAGGCCAAGAACTATGCGGAGCATCCCGGCTCTCGGATCCATGGTTTTTTTCCATACAAAGGTATTATAGGAAAAGCCGACCCCTGCCATGTCGGGGAAAAAGTAATTACCATTATATGATCCTGAAACTCTCTGGACAAGTAAAGCCATCTGTTCATCGAGTTTATGCAGGCCTCGTTGATGACGGTAGGAAATGGCATCGACGTCCATTGTGCTGGCATATATTTTCTGTACCGCATTCAGGAATTGTTCAAAACGCTCTTCAGGTGCTCCCTGATTGACGAGGAAGTAACTTTCATATTTTCCGGCAAATGCGTTGCCAAATCCATCTTCAAGAAGGCTGCTCGAACGCACGATTATGGGAGACTGGCCATAATATTCAATTATCTGTTGAAATTTTTCCTTTATTGTATCAGGAAAAGTCCCATGGAGCATCTTTTCATAGAGTTCTTCAGCAGATGAAAAATATTTTTCATCCGTCTTGTGTTCAATAAACAGCTTCCACCAGCCGTTCTGCACGATGTAGGTGTAGTAGACGTCAGACCCGATAAAAAATGAGTCATGAGGTTCCATCCGGGAGTTGATTTCATTATTGCTGTCGTTCTCGAGAATTTTTCGAGCGAGCATCATGCCGACAGTTTTCCCGCCGATAAATCCTGATCCGATGAGTCGGTCCTTGATAAAAAGAAAATCATCGAGTTTGAAAAACTTCCGCACCATCACAAGAATGCGGTCATCTCTGGTGATAAGCGATTTACACAGCTGTGTGTGTATCAGTTCAATATCGTCAATTTCTTCAGGAGTCTGAATTAGATCGGCAGCTTTTAAAAAAATCCGGTCCCAGTAATCAAGATTCCGTATAGTGCTTTCATACCCCTTTTTCTGTATATGTGTGATAAGACGGGCCGCATCAAGGCTGTTGGTAATAGGGTTCAGTTCAGTGCCTTTGAGGAGGTGAGGGAAAAACATGGTTGGAGAATATCTGTTCCAAACTTTCAACGGATGAACATAGAGGCTGCCGTCAGAATTATAAAGGTCAAGGAGAAGCTGAGTCGTTTCACGTATACTGGCAATAGTCCTGAAGGATATACTGTTATGGAGAAGAGAAAAATAGGCAACAGTGTCAAGTTCGAAAAGATACGGACAGGT
>JAKQCH010000201.1 GCA_029573825.1 Spirochaetota bacterium
TATGCAGCGTGCAAAACTTTTTATAAACGGCAGAAGTCAGGCGGTCCGCTTACCGAAAGAATTTCAGTTCTCCGGCAGCGATGTGCTTATCCAAAAAGTTGGAGATGCCGTAATTCTTCTTCCGCATGATAAATCCTGGGAAGTGTTTCTTCATGGGTTGAATAATTTTACTGATGATTTCATGAATGAAGGACGTGATCAGGGGAATAATCAAACAAGAGAAGATTTCTGATGTATTTGCTCGATACGAATATTTGTATTTATATCATTAAGAAAAAGCCGGTTGATGTTTTAAAAACAGTAAAAACAAAATCGAAGAAAGATGTTTATGTTTCATCAATAACAATCGCTGAATTGGAATATGGAGTTGCGAAAAGTCAATTTCCTGAAAAGAATAAAATAGCGTTGATTGAGTTTTTATCGATCTTCAATATTTTGCCCTTTGATGATACTGATGCTGCCGAATTTGGAATAATTAAAACAGATTTAGAAAAGAAAGGTAAGATAATTGGCCCAATGGATTTATTAATTGCGGGACAGGCAAAGTCAAAAAAATTGATACTTGTGACGAACAATATAAAAGAATTTGAAAGAGTAAAAGGCTTGAAGATAGAGAACTGGATAAAAGAATAAAAAATGCAGCATCCGATAATAATATAAGTATTCCGGGTGCTGTTCCGGGGAATTTGAATTTCCCTTGGAACGTGATATAATACTGAAATAAATATTATCCGCAGGAATATATAAAGAAAATGGAACATGGTATTATCCCATTAGCAGGATCGATATCCGTTGCCGCTATCGCTCTGTTCATCGCATCTATGCAGGGGATGATATTTCTCTACAACAGGAAATATACCTGGAACGGGTGGAGTTCACTCGTTGCGTTTTCCACGGTCGTCTATGCATGTGCAATTGCGCTTCAATATAGCAGCGGCGCGGAACCGGTAAATATCGTCGCTGAAAAAATTCAGTATACTGCGGTTGTATTGATAGTCCATTCAGTGACCGGATTCTCGCTTTCTTTTCTGAGAATTAATTCACGGATGTACCATGTTCTTTTCGGGCTCCTTCACGGGGCAATATGCGTTCTCATCTGGGGAACCGGACTCATTATTACCGATGCGTTCATATCCAGGCATTTCAGCCTTTTGTCCTCCCCCTATATCGAACCTGTAGCGGGGCCCCTCGGTAAGGTATTTATTGTCTATGCGGCAGCGGCATCGCTCATGATGCTTTATTTCTGGGTCAGGAAGTTTACTTATCACAAAAAGAGATCAACGGCATTTATCCTCGGGAACGGTATATGGGGACTCCTGGGGGCCCATGATGTCGCGGCGACTCTCGGTATGCCTGCAGTTATGTATCTCATGGAATACGGATTTCTCGGATTCACGATATTTATCCTTATCGTGTCATCCCTGAACTATCTCCATCTGTTTAAAACAATCCGCTTTCATGAAATATCACTTGCCCGTGAAAAGGAACAGCTTGCGATTACTCTCCGTTCCATAGGTGATGGAGTTATTGCCGTCGATGCGCTCTGCGGGATTGTGATGATGAATCCGGTCGCGGAAAAGCTCACAAAATGGAGGGAAAAGGAAGCCCTCGGGAAGCAGGTGCTGACGGTCCTGAACCTGCGGACTTTGAAAAAACGTGAACCCGCTGCTGATTTCGTAAAAATGGTCATTGAAAAAAATGCTCACGCTGATATGCCTTCGGGGATGTTTCTGCTGGCCCGTGACGGTTCTGAGTATGCGGTCTCCTGCAGCTGTGCACCGATCCACAACCCGGAGGGCGGTGTCGCGGGGGCGGTGATAATTTTCAGGGACATTACCCAGCGTCAGAAACTTGAGGAACTTGAATTCAGGTCCCGTAATATCGAGTCTATCGGTATTCTTGCGCGCGGTATCGCTCATGATTTCAACAATGTGCTTATGCGGATTGCCGGTAATATTTCTATTGCCCTTGCGAAGAAGGAACTGGACAGTAAAGTCCGTGCA
The DNA here is from genome assembly GCA_029573825.1 of Spirochaetota bacterium. GTDB lineage: Bacteria > Spirochaetota > UBA4802 > UBA4802 > JAGODF01 > JAKQCH01. The sequence goes on from JAKQCH010000201.1 coordinate 2,004, forward strand.
CCCCTGGAGGACGCCCATGGAGCCTGCAGACACGCAAAGGACCTTACCACGCAGCTGTTGAACTTCGCAAGGGGGAATGCACCGGTACGTACTGACGCATCAATAAAAGATGTTATAACTGAAACTGTTTCGTTCATTCTGAACGGCTCGGATATTACCTGCAGCTATTCAATCCCCGACGATATCGGATCAGTTACAATTGATAAGGTGCAGATAAGCCAGGCCCTGCATAACATCGTGCTGAATGCCCGTCAGGCAATGGACAACAGGGGAAAACTGACGGTGTCCGCTGACACGGTATCGGTCTATGAAGGGACCCAGGTTGCCGGTATACAGGGGGATCTTGTCATGAAACCGGGTCCCTATATCCGTATCGTCATCAGGGACACCGGACCCGGAATACCGGAAGGGGAAAGCTACAAAATATTTGATCCCTACTACACAACAAAGGAAGAGGGGACGGGCCTGGGTTTATCCATTGCATATTCAATAATAACCGGACACGGAGGCGTGATTACGGTAAACACTGAAGCACCTGTTGGGGGTGAGTTTAATATTTATCTCCCCGTAACCGGAACGGGTGCTCAGGGTGAGAAATAAATATATTTACAAATCCGGTGTTCCATTGTATGATACATTGATAGTGGAACAATATTTGATGTGGGCAGGTATTTCCAATGGTAAGAAATAAAAAAATATTTTTCAGCATATTGCCGCTGATGATGATAGTTCTGTTCATGTCCGATACGCCCCTGACGCCGCAGCCCGGACAAAGCAGAGGGCAGACGGTATATGTTCCGGCGTATTCACACATTTATCATGGAGACCGCAATCAGTGGTTCAACCTCACCGTGACGCTGAGTATCAGAAATATCGACATGACCGGAAAAATTTCAGTCGATAGTGTCAATTATTATAATTCATCCGGTCGCATGCTGAAGCGGTATCAGAACCAGCCCAAAGTGCTGGGGCCTCTTGAGTCGATCCGTTTCATTATACCGGAGTCTGACGCTTTCGGCGGTTCGGGGGCAAATTTTATTGTAACATGGAGCGCCGCAGAGAAGGTTAACAATCCGATAATTGAAGCGGTGATGATAGGATCACGGCAGCAGCAGGGTATTTCCTTTGTTTCACGGGGGAGGGCAATCCTGGAAAAATAATAGCATGGCGCGGCTTAATAATTGTATCTCTGGCAGCGGCGCATGCATCCCTGGTAATGATTGGCGCAGATAATTTCAATGCGTTCTCTTTTCTTCCCTTCCGCTCTTTCGGCACGCATCCTGCAGCGCCAGTAGTAATCTCTGCAGTGCTGGTCGCAGTACATCCTCTTTTCACGGTTGCTCTGGGTCCGGGATTCAGACCTCCCTGCTGTTATGAAAAGCCCCGCTCCCGCAATTGCCGCAAGGATAAGTATATTCCGTATGATAGTGTTCATTGCCATTCAAACTCCATTTGCCGTAACACGGTTGCTGCTTTATATAAAATACAAAAAACCTGTCTCAATTGCAATACCGCAGCACTGGCTGGCGTTGATATGCGTATTGATATTGTTTATTTTATATAATTTTTCACCGGGATGGATGTTATAACTGCTCACGGTGTGCGGGCGCAACTGTTTTTCTCAACCGGAGATATTTTTATGGTAGCTATCACGAAAACAAGCTTCTGGAAAATAACTACTTGAAACATTTGTGTAGTAGTGTATAACGCGAAATAAAATACTCAAATGGTCATATCGATTATGAACAAAAAACAGCAGGATGGAACAAGAAACCCCATGAGACGGGAATACCTGTCCCGGATAAACAGGGTGATCGATCATATTGAAAATAATCTCGA
>JAKQCH010000202.1 GCA_029573825.1 Spirochaetota bacterium
ATATTTTTCATGCAACACCGTTCCGTTTTTCACGGACTTTCCGAATTCATTGGTAATCGAAACACCGGTCGACCGTGGATCCATCATTACACCGGCCCTTTTCACCCGATCACCGACAAATTTCTCTATTACCAGCGTCTGTGCCCTCTTTACCGCGTTTTCTTTCGCACGGGCTTTCTTTTCATCGGCAGCCCCGGCTGATTGCGCATGAGTCCCTCCGGCTTTAACCCGGAAAGTATTATCGTCAACCCATCCCAGTATAATTGAAGAGGGCTCAACTTCCTTTGTGTCAATGTGCGCCGGGATCGGTGCAACACCAGAAGATTTACATGACGCAAACATGAAAGCACCCGCCACTATCATCACCGCATATATAATCGTTCTCATAACATCCCTCCTTTATCAAGATAATTACGATATCTAAAACAGCTGTTTACGGTAGTATTTCCATTATATTATTATTGCAATCAATTCTCCGGATATTGTGTTCCCGATTACCTGTAGTGGATCGGCTGTTCCGGCAATTCATAAACTGCACGAATCGTGATTAAGCGTTATTTTTCAGCGTAACCACAAAAAAGGAGAGCTGTGAATAATTTCACAGCTCTCCTTTTTTTAACATATTATTCATTGTATAGATTACTGAACTACTTCACCACCAGTAACTTTTTTCTTAAGACCTTTGGCCTGAACCTGATAAATGACTTCACAGTTATCTTCTTCGTCATACGTTTCCTTGATTACTGAGCCGCCTCGTACCATACCGCTGAATTCCTTCATTACCGCAACACCAGTTGAAGCATAATCAGCAGCACCGGCTGCACCTTCGAGCCTCGCTCCCTTGAATTTTTCAAGGATAGAAGCCTGTGCCATAATGATAGCAGCTGACTTTGCAGTTCCTCTGCGCTGAATTTTGTTCGTTAGACCAGGTTTTGATGCGCCTGTAGATGTTATTCTGAACGTATTATCATCCACCCATCCTTCAGTGATAAAGCTTTCTCCTTTAACCTGTCCGCCAAGACCGCGAGGACCGCAGGATACTATAAATGCCGCTGCAAACATTAATACAGCTGCTGACACAACAAATTTTTTCATACAAAATCCTCCTTAAAATTGATTGCTTCGATAAGGTTAACCGGCTTGTATCTTTTCCGATTGCACTATACCCGCTCCAAGCCATCACACACTTAAAATTAGACTATATAATAATAATAGATAATGGGCGCGTCAACTTAAAATTTAATTTTTTTTTGAATTGTAAGCCCGCATCCAGTGAGCAGAAATATATCATTATAATTTTTTATATGAATACCATCATGATCATTTGATTTTTTCCATTTTTCAGGGTATTTTTTTTATCTGGTTTCCTCCTTTTCCTATCCGTGTAAGGGTGAAAACAACAAATACCGTTACCACAATCAGATTGGCGGCAAACCATAAAAAGCCGTATTCCCGGTTTTCTACCCACACATGCATCCCCGAAGCACTGAATCCGGTACCGGCCCCAAGAGTGATAAAATCTCCGAACCGGGCAAAATTATTTGCGAAATCATCCCGGAGATATTCTGAGGCATTTACCCTTCTGTCCTCAATTGAACGCTGCAAAAAGGGGAAAATGAAAAAAAACACCACAATAATCACCGTAGCGGGAAAAAACAGATGGGAGATGTACATGAACAGCACACCGAAAATGAGCGGCACAACAAAAAACACCATAAATGTAAATACAGTATTCGAGAGAAAAATATCTTTCAGACCTTTTAACACCACAGGCATGAAGCCTACAATCTCATCACGGGAATATTCTGTTTTGCTTGTTATAAGATTTCCGTAATAATTAATTATGCCTGCCACAAGCAGGTACACGACACATGTTACAATGATGGAAATAACCGTCATCGCCTACTCCTTAGCACGAAAAAAGTAACCTGGACCCGGAGGGTACCACAGGGAGAATCTTGTACTGAACTGCATATATCCGCATATACCTGCGGCATTACCCTTCCAGGGTCTCACTGTCGCAGGTCTGTAGTATCAGAAAAAGGCTATTTTTTAATCCTCACCACCCTTCCCTTAACTTCAAGCTTCTCATCACAGAAAAGCCTTACCGATTCCGGCAGTACACGGTGCTCTTCTTTGAGTATCCTCGCAGATAGCCCCTCGATGGTGTCATTCTCCAGCACTGGAACCGCCGCCTGCATAATTATCGGTCCCGTATCGGTGCCCTCATCAATAAAATGCGAGGTGCATCCGGAAATTTTAACTCCGTAATTAAATGCCTGTTCCTGGGCATGGGTACCGGGAAAAGACGGCAGAAGCGCGGGATGTATGTTGATAATCCTGTGCCGAAACGCCGTAACAAAAACAGGCGTAAGTATTTTCATATACCCTGCCGCCACCACAAGATCGGTCTTATACTCCCGCAAGAGCCGTATGAGCTCCCTGTCATATTCATCACGGTCCCTGAAATCCGCAGGATCCACAAAAAATGCCTTCATCCCGAAATCCACCGCGAGCTCCAGGGCCTGTGCGTCTTTTTTATTGGAAATCAGTATGCCGAGCTTACCGTGTATGTTCCCTCCCAGCACATGTTCTGCAACAACCCTGAAATTCGACCCCCTTCCTGAGGCAAGAAACGAAACTGTTTTTTTTCTCATTACCTTCCTGTCCCGACATCAATATCATGGTATTTCAGCGGTTATGCCGGCGCGTGCTGCTTCCATACACAAAATTCCCGCCCGGAAGCATCTCCCGTATCTATTGACCTTCTTTCAGCTTTTTTTCCAATTCGTCAATTCTGTTTTTCAGCTCATCGATCTCCTGCTTTGAGTGAAGGCCTAACTTGTCCATTGTTTTTTTCACAATGCCGTTTACCTGTTCTTCCAGACCCTTTTTCGCCTCTTCTGACTGTTTTACGATATCATCGACAAACCTTTTCCCCTCTTCCTCGGCGAGTTTGGATTCTTCAGCGATTTTTTTCGCCCATTCCTCCACCTTCTCCTTGCTCATTGCCGCAACACCGACACCGGTAAGCATCATTTTTTTCAATGTCTCTATCATACAGCCCTCCATTTTCACGTTATTTACAATAAGAAACCATCTCAGGACGTTCCTCTGCGATCCTGATATAGTATACAGTAATATTCCTACCTGTCAATAATTTACTTAATTTCCATTATGAACATCCTCATAAATAAATGTTTCCCGGTTCGGTGAAAACTTTTCAATAATCCCCGGCTCCATCACCCGCACGTACTTGACAAGATCGCATCGCTGCTGTTAATTGATTCTATGGAATCCGCAACTTGAAATCATCTGCTGCGATTCTGACAGCTGAACCATACTGTATGAAAGAGTAAAAAACGAATCCGGAGGGAATATGGAGATTAAAATACTTGAAAACATATTTGAATCAAACCGCGAAATGGCGGAGGAGATCCGCAGCCTTTTAAATGAAAAAAAAGTGTACATGATCGATATTATGAGCTCACCAGGCGCCGGGAAAACCACTCTTACCGACACGATCATAGGAAAGCTGAAATACGAATACCGCTTCGGGGTCATTGAGGGCGATATTAAAACTGCGACTGATGCCGAAAAGCTCGCGAAACACGACATCCCCATTGTCCAGATAGAGACATCGCTTTTCGGAGGAGACTGTCATCTGGAAAGCTCCTGGATCATGAAGTCCCTTGACCACTTCGACCTGGACGATATCGACTGTATCATCATAGAAAATGTGGGAAACCTCGTATGCCCGGCTGAATTTGAACTGGGAGACGACGAGCGCATGGTGGTGCTCAGCGTGACCGAAGGTGAGGACAAGCCGATAAAGTACCCCCTGATGTTCAACTCCTCGCGGACCATGGTGCTCAGCAAGACCGATCTCCTTCCCTATTTACCGTATAATATCGACACGGCGATTGCGAACGCGCGGAGAGCAAATCCCGACATCACGATTATAAAGACAAGCGCCCTCAGCGGAGAGGGCATCGGAGACCTTCTGGACCACCTGAGAAAAAATATCGACCGCAAAAAAAGCGCGTAAGATGATGAACAGGCCGGTATACCGGGGACAGGGGACACTGTGAGAACGAAAATACTGCAGCAGCTCCTGGATGCACTGGGAAAAACACTGCCGGAAGGTTCCGTGTACAGCGACAGCGATTTTCTGGCACCCTATTCCACTGACGAGGCCCCTGATCTCTCAGCGTCGCCGGACATTGTTGTGAAAGCGCGCGACACGCAGTCGGTGTCCGACACGCTCCGCCTCTGTTCGCAGTTTAAGGTGCCTGTTACCACACGGGGAACCGGCACCGGCGTCACCGGAGGATCTGTCGCCATACGGGGCGGTGTGGTGCTCACCTGCGAAGGCATGGACCGCATTCTTGAAATTGACCGTGAGAACATGACCTGCACCGTGGAGCCGGGGGTAATTACCGGCAACCTCCAGCGGGCGGTCCTTGAACAGGGACTCATGTACCCTCCCGACCCCTCAAGTCTGGAATCCTGCTCCATCGGGGGGAACGTCGCCGTGGGGGCAGGGGGACCCAGGGCGGTAAAATACGGAACCACCCGCAGCTATGTATTAGGGCTCGAGTTTGTCCTTCCTGACGGCACCGTGATGAACTCCGGCGGGAAATATATCAAGGACGCCACAGGATACAGCCTCACGGGCATACTTATCGGCTCCGAGGGGACCCTTGCGGTCATCACGAAAATCATTCTGAAACTTCTACCAGCGCCCCGCCATACCCTGGACCTCCTTGTTCCCTTTGACAGTATCCGGGAGGCCCTCGACACCGTACACGACATTATCGCCGGGGGTGTCATTCCGGCAGCCCTTGAGTTCATGGAGGAGGACGCCCTGGTCCTCGTGGGGAAGCTCCAGGGAGTGGACCTCCCCTTTCCCGGAGCAAAGGCGCATCTGCTCATACAGCTTGACGGCAATTCGGAGGATGATATCGCCCGCGACATTCAGCTGCTCATGGCGCATATACCCTCCGATCCCGACCGCATTATCGTGGCGGAAAGCCCGCAGCAGCAGGAAAGGATATGGAAGGCCCGCAGATCCATCCGTGAGGCGATCACCAGGGAAAGCCCTGTGTTTCTTGCGGAGTATACCGTGGTTCCCCGCGCCTCGATCCCTGAATTCCTTGTGGAGTTGAAACAGGAGTTCGCCGAACGGGG
>JAKQCH010000439.1 GCA_029573825.1 Spirochaetota bacterium
TGACCTGATTACCCGGAAGCTTCTGATGAACCGTGAGCAGTATTTTTTCAGGGTCTTCAAAAAGAGAATTATGGAAACAGTGGAAAAGGCAAAGGGTGTTGTTGACTACAAGTATATCTCACCGCTTATCAGGGGCATCGACAAGATGGATGAAGTTATCGATATGCTCATGAAAAAGCTTGCCTCAGGAAGACTGATGCAGATTTTTATTGTGGCGACGCCGCTTCGCCAGGCCATGGTAATGCTTACCCATGCCTGGATGCATTTGTGGGCGCTTACTATCGCAACCAAAAAAATGCATGAACTGGTTGGCAATGTCACCGCGGAAGAACGTGAAAAATTTATTCACGAGAATGTGGAAGCGGCATATTATTCAGGAAGGGTGCTTTCGGGACAGTTTTACGTCGGTTCCGAGTTTAAAAACTATTTCGGCAAGATTGAGTCAATCATGGCGGAAGAAAATGCTGTCATTAAATCGACTGATGCTATCTACACTGGCGCATTGAACGAATAATTTTATCATAGAAAAATATATGCTCAGTACAGCTTTCCCGGGCTGTCCGGTTTATTCCGGGCAGCCCGTTTTTTTTATGCGTAGCTGTGTTCTTTTCCGGGGTACTGTTTATCCCGAACTTCCCTGCTGTAGTCGTTAAGGGCATTTTTTGTGATTTCGTGAAGGTTCGCGTACTTCTTGAGAAATTTCGGGCTGAACCCCGCATCAAGGCCCAGCATGTCGTGGAGTACCAGGACCTGCCCGTCGCAGTGCACCCCGGCGCCGATTCCGATTGTGGGGATTGTTATGGCTTCAGAAATTTCTTTTGCAAGAGATTCCGGGACTTTTTCCAGCACAAGGGAACATGCCCCTGCGTCCACAAGGCTTTTCGCGTCATCAATGAGTTTCCGGCGTTTGTCCTCTTCTCTGCCCTGAACGGTGTACCCGCCGAGCTTGTGCACTGACTGGGGAGTAAGGCCGAGGTGGCCCATTACCGGTATTGAGGCCCGCACCAGTGCCTTCACCACGTCATAAAATTCAACGCCCCCCTCCAGTTTTACCGCATGGGCGCCGGATTTTTTTATCATTGTACCGGCATTCCGGAGACTGTCTTCAACGGACACATGGTAGCTCATGAAGGGCATATCGATCACCAGAAATTTTGATGGTGCACCGCGATGCACAATCTCAGTATGGTATATCATCTGTTCTACGGTTACGGGAATTGTGTTTTCGTATCCTGCAATGACATTCCCAAGAGAATCTCCCACGAGTATTATGTCAATGTCGGTCTCCTCGACTATTTTCGCGAAAACGAAATCGTAACATGTGACCATTGATATGGGCACATGTTCCTTTTTCCGGGTGTTGAAATCATTGATTGAAAATCCTTTTTTTGTTCCTGTATTCGCGAGACTGCTCATGGTATGCCTCCTGATTATTTGATGCCGGTAATATCAAGAAAGCGGTTGTTCGTCGTAATGTCAATAAAAAATGCGTAATATTATGCGAAAATAGACGAAATTTGTATAAAAAAATGCGATTATGGATAAAATTATATTGCATTTATACGTATTATGGTTTATTTGATAACTAAAGCCAGGGTAAACGTAATGCAGGGAGGAACAGGATGGAAGATGAAAACGGTTCGCTGAGGGAGAGGAAAAAGAGAAGTATTGATTCCCTTGATTCAAAGCTTATCACGTTGCTCCAGGGTGACGGGCGACTCACAAACACCGATATTGCGAAAAAGCTGAACATAGCGGAATCAACAGTGCGGGGCCGCCTGAAACGGCTTATGGATGAAGGATTTATTCAGATCGTGGCCGTCAGTGATCCCTATAAGCTGGGCTTTGACATGACCGGGGACCTTTTCATACAGGCGGAAATTTCGAAAATTGAGGGGGTGATACAGGAGCTTAAAAAATTGAGGGAGCTCTGGTTTATTGTCACAACCTCCGGAAAGATGAATATCAACGCTGAATTTATAGTGAAAACCCGCGAAGAACTCAATGACCTGATATACAATAAAATCAGAAAAATTGACGGGATCATCAGCGTCGAAATGTCCCTTATTCTGGGTTACCATAAACGGAGATACGATTACGGCACCGCTGCGGGGTGAAAGAAGATGATACAGGTGAAGTATTTTTAAATACTGTATGTAAAATATGTATTGCAATATATGACGTTTATTGTATATAAATATCCATTCCAGAGAAATGGAGGTCATGTGGGAGTGGAAAAAAACGGGAAAGTCGGAAAACTGTCAGCAGGGACACTTTCGGGTAAAATATCACTTCGTCTTATGGTTCTTGTCATTGTAATCATGGTGGTATCCTCAATTGCTGTCGGTATTGGTACACGTACATATCTTCTTGATGACTATAAAGAAATTACCAAAAATTACAGTCTTATAACGGCCAGGCAGGTCCAGAAACTCTTCGAACGGGAAATCAGTTCAGGTAATCACTCAATTGAAGAGTTTATGGACTTTAATTACCGGAAGCTTTCAGTACAGGAATGTCTTGAGCTGTGGACAAGGGCCGGAGACCGGAACAAGTTTACTGATGAGTATCTGAAGAAACTGTTTAACAGCGAGGAGCGGACGGCGAAGGGCGATATTGACCGCTATTACCGCTACATGACAGGGTACAGCAGCGATGAAACCCTTGGCGGAAAAGTGCGGATGTTAATTGACCCGTATCTTTCAATTGAGGGTATTACGTTTTCGGTGCCAATAGACAAAAACGGGTTTCTTCCGTTTCACCATACGCCGAACAGTCAGTTCGTCCTGGGCGATGATATCAGCAAAGACGTTGTCCGGAGCCGGACCAACCGAATGTGGGACTATTTGGGCAAAGGTATTCATCCGGACAGGGTAAACTTTTCTTATTATTACCGTGACACCGGAGCCGTGATGATTATGGCGTATACCCCGATCCATCTCAGAGGAAGGTTCTGGGGCGGCATTATAACGGCATTTGATGTGAAGGACATTCAGAAGAAAACATGGATGGTGATTCTGATCATCATAGGGATTATTTTTTTCGGGTCGATATCAATTTTCTTTGTGATAAGTTTCATCATAAAAAAGAGCCTGAAACCTATCAGTAATATTACGGAAATTCTGATACAGGTGGGGCGCGAGGGGGACTTCTCGCAGCGTGTCGAATATGATTCAGATGATGAAATAGGAATTATTTCCAGAAACCTGAACTACATGATTGAGCAGTCCAGCAAAACCCTGAATTACCTGAAAGAAGCAGCCACCTCTCTTGCCGCCTCAAGTGAGGAGTTGACCTCCACATCGTTGACTCTTGGAAACACCAGTGCGGAGCAGTCAAGTTCTGTACGTGATATTTCAATGGAATTGAATCTTGTGCTGGATTCAATAAAGGAAACAACGGAATATATTGGAGACCAGGTTACGTCAATCACCAATGCCGCGGACTCGGTTACGATGCTGGAAGACATGTCAAAGAGAATTGCCGCGAACATGAAACAGGTGAAGGAACAGAGCGAGGAGTCTATTGATATTTCCAAAGAAGGTGAGGCCCTTGTCGTTTCGGCAGCGGAGGCCATGAAGAGAATTGTGGACTCATCGAAACGGATTGCGGACATGGTGAGCATCATAAATGACGTATCCGACCAGATAAATCTCCTTTCCCTGAATGCAAGCATTGAAGCGGCCCGTGCCGGTGAGGCGGGGAAAGGATTTGCCGTCGTCGCTGAGGAGATCGGGAAACTTGCGGACAACACTTCGCTGCAGGTAAAGGAGATACATGCCCTTTCAACTGAAATTGAAAAAAGTGTTCTCGACGGCAGTACCATGGTTGAGAAAATCAAAAATTCAATTTCAACTATCATGGAAAATATTATCGATAACTCGCGCCTTATTGAGGAAATCGCAGGGCTTTCCGACAATCAGGCGGCGAACCACAACAAAATCAAGAATGTCATGCTGGACCTTGAAGAAAAAGCAAAGAACATCATTGAAGTGGCGACGTTCCAGAAATCCAACAGCGAATCCATGAAAACCGCTATGCAGCGGATACTTGATTTTACGACTGAAACCAGTGTCGGCGCAGAGGAAATTTCCGCATCCTCGGAGGAAATGTCATCACGGGCGGAGGACCTGAATTTCCTCATTGAAGGATTTAAAACAATATCGAACAAAGACCTTGAGGGCGTCGAGGATATACGGAAAAAGAAAGATTAGAGGATCAACGGCAGGGGCCGGCAGGCACAGGAAACGGAGAACGATTGTTAAAGCCTTGACTTCCGGACACCGCTGCCGTAGAATAATTGCAGTTCAGGTAATGAATCACAGAGGTTGAAAAATGAAAAAATTTATATTGATAGTTCTTTGCGCTGTTGCCGCAGTTTCATGTTCAACAAGTCCAAAGGGGCTTGATGGACAACGGCAGTATAAGGTTATCGGGTTTGTGAAGCAGGACGTGTTCCGCATTGAAGCGTTGGGATTAGCTTCAGAAAGAACTGATAATGAAAAAATTCAGAAACAGCTTGCCAGAAATGCAGCTCAAACAATGGCGGAGTTCGGCATTCTTGAGTATTTCGTTGAGCGGGGAGAGGGGAATATCTATAAAAACCTTCAAGCTGCGAAAAATGATGAGGGCATAGTCAAGGGTTGGCTGAAGGGCGGAGAAATTATTTCCAGCAAATATGACAATGAGCAGAACTGCAGGATTGTGTATGAAGTGAAGCTTATTCCCAAAAGAAGGTAAGGCCACAATACGACGGCTTTCACAATACAGTGTTTTTTAAACTGTGTACATCCACGGCGTTCGGCTGATGCCGCGCGCTGTGTAAACATCTTTCCCCATGTGACAGCATGATCATACGTGTGTTAAAAAAAGTTCACTATGTCACTGTCCTGAAACCTGTACTTCCTTCGGATGCTGTATGTAGAATTTCATGTCAATTGTTTGTGATTTCAGCGCAGGAACTGTAAAGCGCCAGCGGCGTATGCCCTGTTTGAAACGGGCTCTTTTTTTCTCCGAGCTGTCAGAAAGCGGTTCCGGTTGTATTTGTTCTTCTTCAACAGTGATTGCGCTGTCCCGGGATACCGGCAGACGGTCCATGACAAGGAATGATACTTCCCTTTTTTTGTTGTTTTCAATTTTAATTCGATAGTGATAGCTTGTGCGAATGGCTCCGCTGAAGAGGCCCTTTTCCTCGCGGAATTTTTTTATCAGTGTCTTTTGTATTCGTATGCCGTCATCGGTGCCGAAGTGGAGGGTCATTTTCTTTTCAGGCATTATGGTTTTCCCCACAAAGGTGTTGCCGACATAATCTCCGTCAAGATACAGGTTTGCCTTTCCGGGGAAAATTGTATACCGGGAGGCATTGGTTACTATTGTTCGCAGAAATGCGTGTGATGAGCTGCCGGGAGTAACGACATAGAGAAACTTCGCGCTTTTCGGGGCATACTGTATTACTTCAATGGGGGTCTTCTTGTCACCGGCCCCGGATAATATTGTTTTCCTTGATGCGACACGGTATGTCACCGAGGTTCCTTTCTCCCGGATTGCCGGCTGCTCCTGTTCCTGAATCTGAGATGCCGGCCTTGTTGATGCAGAAAAGTCAGCGATCCCCGCAGCGCCCTCAAGGTTTCGGCGCGAGGCCTCACTGCGGCCGGGGTATCGTACATTTCTGGTGAGATACCATGGGGAAAGATGGGGAGGATCAGCGGCACGTCGCGGATCTGCTGTTGAGAGATACAGGCGGACATTGTTCCAGTCTTCCCCTGTTTTCTGCTGCACAAGGCCGTAGTATGCAAGGGCGATCCTTCCTTCTTTTGAATTTGTCCGCACGTCGTAGAGAGGGGTCCAGCGGGCTCCATTTATTACGTAGCTGAGTTTTAATGTATACGAACCGGATTTTGCAGCGCGGAGCGATATCGTCGCCCACTTCTCCCTGTCTCCTTCACGTTTCTGCGATGTTTCCTGGTCCATCTGCATTACCTCTGCGTTGTACTGATTGAGCTGCTGCACCTGGCCCCTGTTCAGCATGGCGGACTGTGATGTAAATACATTTCCGCGGAATTCCATGTAGCGCCTCCCGGCAATATCGGTGAGGCGTTTTTCCAGGACGCGGATTTTGTCGGATAATTCCTTGCGTTCAATAACGATACGACGGATTTTTGCCTGCTCCTTCAGCGTTTTTTCTTCCACGAATTCCATTGTGCGCGTCATTTCCGCGAGATTTATTGTCTTATATAGAATTCCTTCATGACCCTGCTTTGATGCGAAACCTGCAAGTGATTCAAGGAAGCGGATTGATGTCTGTGCAGCATTCATTTTATCAACCAGGGCGTTGTCCCGGTGCCGCAGGTCCTCAATTTTTTCTTCTATTTCCCGAATGCGTTTCTGCCGTGACTTCACAAGGTATTTCTTTTCAACTTCAATGCCCATGATGGTGATGTCCCTGTTGCCGCGGGACTGTATCCGGATGGTGTCATCCATAATGCCGTGGGGCAGTTTCGGGACAACAATTTCAGAGTATCCTTCAGGGAGTGATACTACGGCAGTGCGCTCAATTGCGGCGCGGTCTTTATACAGAACAACCCTGGTGATGACGGAATTCGCACGGATGCGGGTGCTGTTTTCCTGAGCATGTATTGGTGCATGCAGAAATATATGAATAACAATAAGGAAAGAAAAGGAAAATACTATTCTCTTGAATGATATCATAAAATTGAACCTCCGCTGGAGTTTCGACCCGGCATACACCAGTATTTGACTGTAATGTAGAGTGTTATGAAGCAGAGTTCAACTAAAAAATTTATTGTACTGTTGCATGAACGTGCCGGGAAAAAAATCTTGAAACAAAAACACAATTGTGTCATACAATGACCATATATGACAATATGAAGGATGCACGAAATGCTGGTACAGTTTTTTACACCATCACCGCTCCTTGCTCCCTTTATCGAATCATACCTGGTATTCGAGGATGATGGGGGGCTGAAAGATCTGCCGCTGAACATTGTTCCCAGCGGTGTTCCGGAAATTGCTGTGCATTACGGCGATCTCTGTGACAGTCACCTTAACTATCCGGGAGAAGGGAAAGGGGGGTATCTGTACGGTCCCCACAACAGGCCGGGTTATTTTTTGGCACGGGGGTTGATAAAATGTCTTTGTGTACTTTTTAAACCCTATGGCGCTTTCAGGGTGTTCGGGTATCCACAGGTTGAGTACAGGAACCATGTTGTAAGACTGGAAGACATGTGTGGAATGGAAGGGCTCAATGTCGTGGAACAGGTGACCCTCGCAGAGACCATTGAAGAGAAGGTCAGCGCAATGGACGCATTTCTGACAGGGCAGTATAAAAAAGCGAAAGAACGCCCGGTGCCCATTGATCAGGCGATGAGAATTATACTGTATTCCAAAGGTGTTGTTAGAATCCACAACCTGTGCAGGCATCTTGATGTCAATATCAAGACACTGGAACGTCAGTTCAAAAGCGCCCTGGGTCTCACCCCCAAGGAGTTTGCGTCAATCATACGAATCAATCATGCATATCAGCTCATGAATTCAGATCAGAAAAAACAAATCGGCGACATCGTATTTGAATGCGGCTATTACGACCAGGCCCATTTCATAAATGAGTTCAGGCATTACACATGCTGTACTCCCGATGTGATACTGAAGAAACCCGATGACCATGTGATCTATCTCAACAGGATGTATACCCGATGATGCCGTAACAATTCATTTTGAGGGCGCCAGATGATATGTGAGGAATTCTCACCTTCGCCGCTGCTTCTCCCGTATATTAAATCCTTCATCATTATTGAGGATGATGAGGGTGATATTAAAAACCAGATCATGAATATTTACCCCAGCGGCCATCTGGAGATGATAATATCCTTCGGTGACAGGGTGATATTCTCGCAGGATGACTATAACCTGAGGACAGCCGCAGGGTACCTGGAAGGGCAGATACTTGAGCCGGTGTATTACCGGTGCCTGGGGAGAATGAGGATACTGTCAGTAATATTCAGGCCTTTCGGAATTTACCGTTTTCTGAATATCCCCCAGTGCGAGTTTACCAGCCGTAGGATAGACCTTGATCTGATTATGGGGCGGGGAGGAAAGGAATTTATCGAAAGACTGTGTGGAGAGCCCTCCCGAACAGGAAAGATACTCCTTGCGGACAGGTTCTTCCAGGACCTCCTCCGTGAAAATGAATTCAGAGATCACCGTATAGCGAGAGCTGCGTTTGTAATCGACCGGTCAGAAAAAAAAATTAACATCACTGATTTATGCGACAATCTCAATATCAGCATAAAGACACTTGAAAGGGATTTCAGCCGGATTGTGGGGATCTCCCCCAAAGAGCTTACCAGGGTCATGCGTTTCAACAGGGCATTCAACGCAATAAATTCCGGGGAACCGGTGGATGTGCAGGAGATCGTATTTGAATGCGGTTATTATGATCAGGCCCATTTTATCAACGAGTTTAAACGCTTTACCTCACTTACCCCAACGGCCTTTATCAACAAACAGAACGAGTCAGTGGAACGGTCCTTCCGCGAAGTCGTAAAGATTTAGCCGCGCTTCTCCAGGCCCGCTTCCGATTTTTCCGAATACTATATCCCCCAATGCTTCCATCGTAACACATGATCATTAATGCAAATGTCGATTTTTTCCAATACAAATCATTCAGGTACTGTTATTTTTAACTCACAGATAAATATCGATATCGAACGGGACTATGGCGTGCAGCAGAGTTTTCCCGGATTAATATTTGTTGGAGGGTGATATGATAACAGTGGTGAAAAGTACCAGATTTCTAATTGTGTTGTGTATGATTGCTTCGCTGGTTTCATTTTCTGCATCCTGTTTTTCTGATGATGCTGACGAATCGAGTGGTAAAACCTATGCCATCGGCGACATCGGCCCGAGCGGGGTAGGTATTGTTTTCTATATAACAGATGGCGGATTACACGGATTAGAAGCAGCACCGTCTGATCAGAGTATGAGTTCCACATGGAGTACAATAATTAATGTCCTCGCAAATGGCTCAAGTCCTTTACCCACCGGAATAGGAACAGGTTCAGCCAATACTGACGCCATAATAGCCCAAAACAGCGGTGCGGCAAGTGCGGCAAAGATATGCAGAGATTACACCGGGGGCGGTAAGACTGATTGGTTTTTGCCATCCAGAGATGAACTGAATGAGTTATATCGACAAAGGGTCATTGTTGGAGATTTCTGGAACAGCGGTTATTGGAGTTCGTCTGAATGGGATAAGGATTACGCATGGACCCAGGACTTCAACAGCGCCGGCGTCGGCGATCAGGACGGCTACACCAAGGACAGCACTCCCCGTGTCCGGGCAATCAGGGCTTTTTAGAAATAAAATAAATTTCCATTAAAACAATTTCGGGAGGGTGATATGTGTACGGCATTAAAAAGTATCAGGGTTCTGATGGTGTTGTGTATGATTGCTGCAGTTGTTTCATTTTTCTACGTCGTGCTTTTTTGATGATGATTCCGACAGTGAGGAAATCCGGATTTACCTTGTGGAATCAACAGTAGCTGATGATATTACGGGCCTGTATGTTGTGCCTAACCCACAGGGGGAGGCCGGTAACTGGGGAAATAATATAATCAATAATTATCAGATTCTGCAGGACTACGGATGGAAGATGTATAAATTCAGTCCCGGGACCTATGATATTAAGATTCTACATAATGGGGGTGGAAGCCCTTATGTAGAATATGAAACGAGGGGTGTACACAGACAGGGGATCAAGTTTGATCTCGATGGGGGATTGCTGTTCAGAACAACCTTC
The DNA here is from genome assembly GCA_029573825.1 of Spirochaetota bacterium. Classification (GTDB taxonomy): domain Bacteria; phylum Spirochaetota; class UBA4802; order UBA4802; family JAGODF01; genus JAKQCH01. The sequence goes on from JAKQCH010000439.1 coordinate 9,819, forward strand.
AC
>JAKQCH010000230.1 GCA_029573825.1 Spirochaetota bacterium
CGTGACAGATTCCTGCTCAAGTATCCGATCCACCCGGCCCTGCAAATCGCCGCTTTCCGGACCCGCGGCAGTATCAGAAACATCCACATGATTTCGGACCCTGATCTTTCCCTCCAGGACCTCATACCGCACCGACCTGTCCTCCCGGACTTCAACCCCGAACGACGTTCCACGCACCCCGGCAACGGAAGTGGGAGTTCTCACTGCCGCGGAGTCGCCCTTCCCGAGTTTTTTAAAGCTGAAAAGAACGGTCCCCTTATCAACATTCACATCAAGGTTCATCGAGGTTCCTGCATCATGTCCGAGAATGCGGGATACCAGAAGCGAGGTGTGTGAACGGACCCGAATTTTCACCGTATCATCAATAACAACATCAGCGCATGACCGCTCCCCGGTCACGACACGGTCCCCCCGGAGCAGCTCCGTACCGGCATTAACAGCCAGAACCGCATCCCCCCTGTGGAGCGTAACAGCGCCATAAGCGAAGGAACAGACGGCATGGTCTACGGACCGGCGGGAAGAAGGCAGGAACAGAAGTGACACAACAATAACCGCCGCGACAGCACCTGCCGCGAGAGAAGGCACCATTATCCGCGAAGATAATACTCTCCCCCACAGGTTCTCACGTCTTCCAGGCCGTGCGGATAAAGAGCCGTCACCTTCATTTTTTATCGGGGCAAGGAAGGGAGCGGGATCAAACGAAAAGGAGTCATACTCCATCCGGGCAGAGGCGAGAACATTCCGGAACTTTTCAACATCAATATCCCTGAATTTCTTTTTCTGCTTCAGTGTCTCCAGCATTATGTGCAGTTCATCATTGTTCATACCGCAACCAGTTCCGGCTCCTTATATAATTCCTTCTTTCTTTAAGTGATCCGCTATATGCTCAAGAGCTTTTTTCATCCGCCACTTCGCGGTCCGCTCAGAGCAGTCCAGGATTTCTGAAATCTCACTGTATTTCATTTTCTGGTCAAAGCGGAGCAGAAATACCGTCCTGAAATTACTCTTCAATTCATCAACGGCCCGGTAAAATTCATTCAACTCCGAATCCCGGATCATCATTTTTTCAGGGGAAAACTTTTCTTCCTCATTCCGGAACAACCTTTTTTCCTTTTCAAGGATAATGTCATTTCTGACATTTTTTCTCTTGAAATTCTTTGAACAGTTGACCGCAATCTGATATATCCACGATCCGAAAAGCCTGTCCTCCCTGTAGGTATGAAGATGCCGGAATACCCGCAAAAAAACCTCATGAAAGACATCATCCGCGTCCTCAGGATCAGACAGGTAATGATATATCAGGCGCTTAAGCTTAACAGCATAGCGCGCGTACAACTCATCAAACGCCTCCCCGGTTCCGTCTCTGTACAGTTTTACAAGACTTTCATCGCTGAGAGATGTGAGATCGGAAGACATATTATCCTGTATACCCGCCATGGTAATGGTTAGTGTAAAAAATATTTAATGCCGTACCGGCAATTCCCGGCAGGGAGTAAAAAAAGCAGAAAGGGGCCTCCTGCACCGGAGAACAGACACCATCCGCGATACAGAGACCCCTGAAGATTCGTACAATACTGTTCCTGACATTACATCCGGTTTGACGCGGCAGCCCGTGAAAAAACATCACCGATGAGCCCCTCATCAAGCATTGAAATTAACGCTTTCGTCTTATTTTCAAGATCGGCGGTGAGATGTATCTTCATGTCCCGTACCTGAAAATATTCATCGGCAACATTGAGCGCTGCAAGAATTGCAATCTGCACAGGGTTGGCGGAGGAAAAACTGCTCCCCACCTCCTCCATCTTCCCGTTGACATAGTCAGCAAGCTGCAGGATGTATTCCGGCGACGCATCACCCTGTATGTTATACGTATGACCGTAAATTGTTACTTTAACTTTATTTTCCTGCACAATCCTTTCTCCATAGTGAAATGAGGATATTGCACATGACGATTGAGGGCTGACTACCGCTCAGTTATGCCTCATCATCTTCAATGATAATAAATTCATCATCATCCGACACATCCCCTGCTGGCTGCTGTGCCCTTCTTGGAGTATCTCCCGATGCGGCGGCTGCCGTTTCAGACTCGGAATCATCGACAATAATCAGATCATCATCACTGTCATCAATCACGATTTCATCCTCATCGTCGTCCAGGAGTATGATATCATCTTCATCACCGGCAGGAGCCGCTGTCTCTCTCTCGACAGATATGCCATCGTCCGAGGGAGCGGTATCTTCATCAATAATAATGATGTCTTCCTCTTCATCTACCGCAACAGGCTCCCGTTCAACAGAAACGCTTTCAACGGTTATATCATCATCCGCTGTCTCGACAACAACTTCCTCCGCCACGATACGGACCGGTTCATCCGGTATCTCTGCCGGTTCAGGCGCTGCTGATGGCCTGGATGCCGCCGCCGAGGTCGCGAAGGAAACACCGCCAACCTGCAGCACGTCAAGTTTTCCGAGCAGTGCGATGAGTTTCTTTTCAAGAACCTCTTCCTTCTCCTTCAAACCGGAAAGTTCCCTGGTTGTTTCCGCGAGTTCTTTCTTGATTTTCTCAATTTCCTGCTCTTTCTCTTCGAGACTCAGCCGTGCCTCTTCAGTTTCAGCTTTCAGTGACTCATTGTCCGTTTCCAGCTTCGAGTTTTCAGTACGCAAATCAGTAATCAGCTGTAATGCTTTTATTATCCTGCCCTCGAGTTCTTCAAGCTGCTGTAAGGATATC
>JAKQCH010000236.1 GCA_029573825.1 Spirochaetota bacterium
ATTTCACAAGGCTGCCCTCACCGATGCTTCAGGTAATGTGACAGGGCTCATAGGTGCGATACTTGATATCACAGACCGGAAAAAGGCGGAGGAGAAACTCAGGGCTGCTGAAGATATGTACCGGAACATTTTCATGAACTCTCAGATAGGGCTGTTCCGGTCCGAGGTGGATACAGGTGTGATCGTTGACGCCAATGACGCCTTTGCCGTATTCGCGGGTTTCAGTGACAGGGCTTCTCTGCTGGAAGCTTCCTTCAACATCACGGAGCGGTATGTCGATCCCGTTGAACGGCATAATATGATTGCCGCCTTAAGGGAACATGGTGAGGTCCATAATTTTGAAGCACGTTTTAAAAGAAATGATGACACGGTAATCTGGATAAGGTTTTCTGCGAAGCTTGATAAAGACAAAGGCTGGATAGAAGGAGTCGCAGAAGACATCACGGACTGGAAACGCGCAGATGATGTGCTGCGCGAAAGTGAAGAACGGTACCGTCTGTTGTTCCAGTACTCGCCTTTGGGGATTTATGTCGCTGACAGGGATGGAAATATCCTGGATGCCAATGAGCGCCTGCTGGCAATTCTCGGTTCTCCGTCTCTTGATGCAACGAAAAAAATAAATGTTCTGACATTTCCGGTTTTAATTGAGAGTGGTTATTCCGATGCATTCAGAAAATGTGTCGATTCTAATACGATAGCATCAATGGAATTCAGGTATACTTCGCAGTGGGGTAAAACAACTTTTGCTTCAAATTATCTTGTACCCGTTGCGGATGCTTCCGGGAAGGTCGTCAAGGTGTTTACGCTCATCGAAGATATTACTATGCGTAAACAGAATGAAGAAAGGATCAGGTCCCTGCTCAATGAAAAGGAGCTGCTCCTTAAAGAGACCCATCACCGTATCAAAAATAATATGAATGTGGTATACAGCCTGCTGCAATTACAGGCAAACAGGGTGGACGACGGGGCCGGGAAGGGGGTGCTTGATGATGCCGCCGGGCGTGTGCAGAGTATGGCTGTCCTCTATGATAAACTATACCGTTCCGATATTCAGCACGAGTTGAGCATGAAGGATTTTCTGCCTTCCCTTATTGAAGAGATAATCGCTGTTAACCCCGGGGCAGTGCCGGTAAAAACTGATATAAGGATCGATGATATTGTTGTAAGCGCAAAGATTCTTTCCTCCCTCGGAATACTTATCAATGAATTAATTACCAATTCCATGAAATATGCCTTTAAAGACATGTCAGGTGGAATGATACGTGTATCTGCCGCGAAGAAAGACAACGAGATCACAATTACGTACCGTGATAACGGTGTGGGCCTGCCTGAGACAGTATCGCTGGAAGCATCAACAGGTTTCGGCATGCAGCTGATCACGATGCTGGTCCGTCAGATAAAGGGGACAGTCGAAATTACAAGAGATCATGGAACGGGATTTGTAATAAGGTTCTCATAGTGCAGTAATGAAGGTGACGAATCAGGACCTTTTTTACTTCCCTTCAATTTTTATTATATGTTTTACATGAGTTTTTTCAGATCAACAGGTATCATGAATGCCGGTTTTCACAATTTTGACTTGAACTGTTTCAAGGATGGGAATATGATATTTTAGCATCATCGAAAAGATACCCTGCGGCAGGAAGAGCCGGGAAGGTCCAGGGACGATAGATGCGGTACCGGTGCTGTCATCATTTCATGTTCTTTGTATAACCTATGAATATACGATCACGGAGGGACTATGGCTACGACAGCATATACCGCAAGAGAAGTGTTGGAGATAAAAGGAAGTTTCGGTTACTTTCTGATGATGATGTTCATCGGGTTCGTGGCGGTTACATTTCAACTGCTGTCCCACGCGAAGCTGACAAACGCAATGGTGTCGATTGTGTCCCTCTCATTCATGGTGTCCCTTGCGTTTACCATTTACCGGCGAAAGAAGAAGCGCAGGAGTACCGCTATTCTTGAATGGACCGTGGGGATAATGTCGATTGTTATATCCATGCTTACAAAAATCAATTATGCGAGGAACATGGACTGGACCTACGCCGCGCAGAGTTATCAGCTGGTTGGACTATCCATCGCATTTCTGGTGGCTATCCAGTTTCTTTATAACAGAAAGCTGCTGCTTTCTCTCGGGTGCGCGTATTTTATCTTCTGGATCGTATTCTTTGTCCTGTCGGGGAAAAATGGCGTGACCATTCACATGGCCTCTATGACAGATGGCCGTTTTGTCCATGACGGGATACAGTTCCACCGGGAGATTTTCTTTATGCTGACGATGGCGATCGTTACCTTCGCTTCATACCGGAACATTCCCATTATTGAAAAATACGACAGGAACAATATGGCCCAGATCG
>JAKQCH010000246.1 GCA_029573825.1 Spirochaetota bacterium
CCTTGTGCGGGGGGCCCTCGAGGAGGCCCTGAACGGGAACCTGGATTTTCTTGACGGGACCGTGTTTCCCCATACCTGCGATTCAATACAGCGCCTTTCGGACATCTGGAGGATGAACACGAATTTTTCGTTTTTCTCCGATGTGGTGATGCCGGTGAAACTGACCACGGAAAGCTCCCGCATTTACATGCGCGATGTGGTAAGAAAATTCAAGGAAGACCTCGAAAAGGGATTGGGGGTGGATATATCTGAAGATTCTATTCGGAACGCCATCGCGGTATATAATTCGATCAGGGGATACCTGAAAACGCTTTATGAAATACGGAGTGAAGACCCTGCCCGCATCAGCAGCGAGGAGATGTATTATCTCGTGAAAGGGACCATGATGATGGACCGTCGCCGTGTGCTGGAACTGCTGCCCCGTGTTATTGAGGAACTCCGGAAGCGCGCTGTTCAGAAAAAAAATTCCGGGAAACGACTTGTTCTCGCGGGAAGTATCTGCAATCATCCGAACATATTTCGTCTCATCGAAGAAACCGGCGGCGCGGTGGTGTGGGATGACCTCTGTACAGGGTCGCGTTATTTTGAAGGGGAAATAGGGACCGACGGCGATCTTGTTGACGCGATTGCCGACCGCTACAGCAGCAGGGAAATATGCCCGGCGAAACATATCTCCAATACCGCCCGGGGAGACAGGCTGCTGCGCCTTGTGAAGCGGCACAATGCCGCCGGGGTGATGTTTCTGCATCTCAAGTTCTGTGACCCCCATGCCTGGGATTACCCGTATCTCAAGGAGGCCCTTGACGGGGAAAAGATACCGGCGCTGCTCCTTGAATTCGAGGAGACCCTTCCGCCGGAAGGACAGCTCAGGACGCGGTTCGAGGCCTTTATTGAGATGCTGTAGCGCGGGTTGGTCCGCATTGAATCTATAGAACAGGGAGGCCTGAAATGGCAGACACCACTGACGTAAAGAAAACCGGCGCTGAAACGCAGAAGATCAAGAGCGTCAAAAAGATGAAAGAGATAATGACCAATTATTATATAGAGGCAAAAACGGCCCGCGATAACGGGAAAAAGGTTGCCTGGATCACAAGCGGCGGTCCCGTGGAACCCCTGCTGGCGATGGATGTGATACCGGTATACCCGGAAAACCACAGCGCCATGATCGGCGCGTCCCACATGGGAGTGAACCTCTGCGAGTACAGCGAGCAGCTGGGGTACTCAGGGGACCTCTGCTCATACGCCCGTTCCGACATCGGCGCGGCACGGACACAGGGAGGGCCCATCGGAGGGCTGCCGGAACCGGACATGCTGGTGTGCTGCAACAATATCTGCGGAACGGTAATGAAGTGGTACGAAGTGCAGGCGCGGTATTACAAGGTGCCGCTGTTCATTTTCGATACCCCCATCGTCCATACTGAATTTACCGGTGAAATTAAGAAGTACGTACGGAGCCAGATACAGGAATATATCGCATTTCTCGAAGAGCAGTGCGGGAAAAAATTCGATTACAATAGAATGAACGAGGTGGGGAAACTTTCGGTTGAGTCACAGAAGCTGTGGAAGGCGGTCCTTGAAACAACCCGGCACAAACCAGCCCCCATGAGCGCCTTTGACGCCTTTTTCCATCTTGCCCTCATTGTGACGCTGCGGGGCACACAGGAATGCGTTGATTATTATACCATGCTCTGCGCGGAAATGGAAGAGCGTATACGCGACGGGATCAGCGCGGTGCCGAATGAGAAGTACCGGCTCCTCTGGGACAACCTGCCGGTGTGGTATAAGACAAAGTGGCTCTCTGACAAGTTCGCCTCACACGATGCCTGTCTTGTGGCGGACACCTATACCTCGGCATGGAGTGGGCAGGTTGACATGCTTAATGAAAATGATTTTCTGGAAAGCATGGTGGAGGGGTATACCGCGATTTATCTGAATATCGGTTCCGATAAAATGGCGGACCTTGTACTGGGAATGATTGACAAGTATGACGCTGACGGGGTAGTAATGCATTCGAACAG